>NZ_JACJFH010000085.1:0-21986 GCF_014164495.1 Pseudoalteromonas sp. SG41-5
GATAAAACCCGACCATTGCACGACTCCAATGCGTATAACATCGGTCGTGCCGGCAGTTATATGCTCGCAGGGGCGCTCGTTGCTGAGATCAGCAGCCATTTTGCCAACCAAAGTCATTGGTTCGCGTTAATTTTAGCGTTTTTAAGTGGCCTGTTTATGATTTTGGTTGGCTTGTATATCATGCGGTTAGGCGCAAGCTTACAATGGCTGGAATCGCTAGGGAAAACCTTGGTGTGGCAGCACTTGGTAAAACTAAATCGTTTTATAATGCCAATCAACTCATTACCTAAAGCAATGGCTTATGGCGCATTATGGGGTTGGTTACCCTGTGGTTTAGTTTATTCAGCGCTAACCTGGGCGATGACCAGCAACACAGCCCTTGATGGCGCTCTAGTCATGCTATTTTTCGCGCTTGGTACGTTTCCCGCGATGTTAAGTATCGGCATGGGCGCACAAGTATTACATAAAGTATTAAATCACCCATGGGCACGAATAGCACTGGGCAGTGTACTTATTTGGTACGGGATTTATTTACTTATCATTGCAACTGACAAGCTGCTGCATTAATCTTAACAAATTAATGTGACAACATTTAATGGACTGAACTAATGGATTTATATCAAAACAAAGCCAAAAATAATTGCACAATCAGCTGCAATGACTGCAGCATAAGTCAACTGTGCTTACCTTTTACCCTCAATGGGCAAGAAATGGATAAACTTGATGAAATCATTGAGCGTAAAAAACCATTACACAAAGGGGATTTTCTTTTTGAATCAGGAGCGCCACTGAACGCTATTTTTGCTGTTCGCTCTGGTTCATTTAAGTCCTACACCCTTTCAGAGCAAGGTGACGAACAAATTACTGGCTTTCATCTCGCAGGTGATTTAATCGGCTTTGATGCAATAAATAAAATGGCACACCAAAGCTTTTCTCAAGCGCTCGAAACCTCAATGGTATGCGAAATTCCATTTGAAACACTCGATGACCTAGCGGGTAAATTACCAAAACTACGCCAGCAGATTATGCGCCTGATGAGCAGTGAAATTAACTACGACCAAGAAATGTTTTTGTCACTGAATAAAAAATCAGCCGAAGAGCGCTTAGCTAGTTTTATCTACAACTTGTCAAATCGCTTTGGCGAACGCGGGTTTTCTCGTAAAGAGTTTCGCTTTACCATGACCCGTGGTGAAATTGGTAATTACCTTGGTTTAACCGTTGAAACGATTAGCCGTTTACTGAGTCGTTTTCAAAAAGCTGCTTTAATAAAAGTGGAAGGTAAGTTTATCACTATTCTAGATAGTGATGGGTTATCCGCAGCTGCAGCAATCCACCCAAAATAAACTTGATCTAGCGCAACTAGTTGTTAGCTGTTACTTTAACTACTCACGTTATACGTTACACTCTAGCTATAAAGTAGTTAAAGGAGCAGCTTATGAACACCATCAAACAAATACTCGCCATTATTGATCCAACCGCTGAGTCTCAGCATGGTTTATCTCGATCTATCGAATTAGCCAAAAAGTCCGGTGCCAGTATCACCGCTTTTATGAGCATTTATGATTTTTCCTATGAGATGACGACCATGCTCTCTGGCGATGAGCGCGAGGCAATGCGCAATGCCGTCGTTAAAGACCGTCAGTTATGGCTGGATGAAATTTTGCAACACTACCCAGACGTCGATATTAACAGCCAAGTGGTTTGGCATAATCGCACTTATGAAGCGATCATCGATACGGTAATAGACCAACAGTTTGATTTGGTTGTAAAAGGAACTCACCAGCACGATACACTTAAGTCAGTAATTTTTACTCCAACCGATTGGCATTTAATTCGTAAATGCCCAGCCCCGGTATTATTGGTAAAAGAGCACGCTTGGCCTTCGCAGGGTAATATTTTAGCTGCTGTTAACGCTGTAAGTGAAAACCAACAGCACCTTGATTTAAACCATCGTATTATTCAAGATGCGCAGTTTTTATGTGAACTGGCTAACGCAAGCCTTAGTATCGTTAACGCCTATCCTGCGACACCGGTAAACATTGCAATTGAAATCCCTGAGTTTAACCCCAGTATTTATAACGAGTCGGTTAAAAAACACCATATAGAATCAACCCATGAGTTAGCAGCTAGTCATCAAATCGCCCAGCAAAACTGTGTCATAGAAGAAGGTTTACCAGAGGACGTGATCCCGGATGTAGCAAAGCGCCTTAATAGTGAATTAGTGGTAATTGGTACGGTTGGCCGCACTGGATTAAGTGCAGCCTTAGTAGGTAACACCGCAGAGCATGTTATTGACAGCCTTGATTGTGACGTATTAGCCTTAAAACCCGATGGCTATGTGAGCCCGCTGGCAAAAGATTAAATAAATTTTGTTGATTGAAACTTTAGGCATATAATACGCCCCTTTATTTTACCCATAGTTCTAAAGGGGGCGTAATGTCGCATTCTGTTCAAGCCAAAGCTCAACATAGCTTATCTAAGTTACAAAAACGCTTACGTCGTCAAACCGGTCAAGCGGTGATGGACTTCAATATGATTGAAGAAGGCGACCGTATCATGGTGTGCCTCTCTGGTGGAAAAGACAGTTATACTCTACTTGACATGCTGCAGCATTTACAGCGTGTTGCACCTATTAAATTTGATTTGTTTGTTGTTAACCTTGATCAAAAGCAACCAGGCTTTCCTGAACATGTATTGCCAGCATATTTAGACACTCAGAATATTGAATACAAAATTGTTGAAGAAGACACCTACAGTATAGTGACTGATATTATTCCTGAAGGTAAAACAACCTGTTCGCTATGCTCACGCTTACGTCGCGGCATTTTATATCGTACCGCAAATGAAATGGGGGCCACTAAAATCGCCTTAGGTCATCATCGCGACGATATGATCGAAACCCTATTCTTAAATATGTTTTATGGTGGCAAACTGAAAAGCATGCCAGCTAAATTAATGAGCGATAACGGCGAGCACATGGTAATTCGTCCATTAGCCTACTGTAAAGAAACAGATATTGAACAATATGCTATCAGCCAAGCATACCCTATCATTCCATGTAATCTGTGTGGCTCACAAGAAAATCTGCAACGCAAACATACCAAAGCGATGCTTGCACAGTGGGATATTGAGCACCCTGGTCGTATTGAGAGTATTTTTACTGCAATGCAAAATGTTGTGCCTTCGCATCTAGCAGATAATGAGTTATTTGATTTCACCAACTTAAAAACCGGTGAAGTAATTGATGGCGGCGATATAGCGCTTGATAAACCAGACATACCAAAACAATCTGTACTTAACGATGATGAAACAGCTGATGTTGTGACAATTAATTTAAGTTAACAAATTAACTTAAAGAATAACAATGCCGCGTATATCGCGGCATTTTTGTTTTTCGTTGATAAAGTCAGTTACGGCATATCCATCAACGCTTGGCTTTGCTCATCGACCTTAACTTGATAGTTTTCATGTCTTAAACCAAGTAACTGCGGTAACGTTGCAGCAATACAAATTGACGATAATGTTCCCACAACAATTCCTACAAATAGTGCGATAGAAAACCCCTGTAACGGCGCACCAGCCAATAACCACACACTCGCCACTGTTGCAAGAGTAGTGCCTGAGGTGATCAAAGTACGGGTCAAAGTGCTCTTAATTGATTCATTGATCACCGTATTCACGCTAGCTTGTTGTGTTGTGGAATCTAAGCGCAGTAGCTCGCGTACCCTGTCCCCGACAATAATTGAATCATTTAATGAATAACCAATGATTGCCAGTAAACTCGCTAACACGGTTAAGTTAAAATCAAGCTGTAACCATGCAAATAAACCAACTACCACCACCACGTCATGCATTAAAGCCACAACCGATCCCAACGCTAAACGCCACTCAAAGCGTAGCGCTAAATAAATCATCACGGCAACCATTGCCGCAAATAATGCCAAACAGCCTTGTTCAAATAATTCATCGCCAACTTGAGAGCCTAAGTAAGAAGATGACAACACTTCAGCACCCAATGTCTCATCTTGCGTAAGCGTTGCTAACCAAGGCGATGTACTGGCTTGCTCTGCCTCTCTTAACTGAAAGTGCTGGCTAGATTGAGCGCTTAAGGTAAAGTCATCATGGTGATAATAACTAATTTTTTTCGCCAGCTCAGCCTCACTAATTGGCACTGCAGTGGTAAACTCCGTTAAATAGCCACCAGTAAAATCAAGGCCGAAATTCAATCCTTTTGTAGCAACCCCTATTACAGAGAGCAGCACTAGTAGGATAGATAAAACCAACCCCGATAAACGTAAGCGGGTTGTGGTGCTCATTTTTTCATTTGAATTGCTCATGCGCGAGCTCCTCGCTTATTTGCCAATTTTAAATACAAAGTCTGACTCAACGCCTTAGAAACATACACCCCGGTAAATACGCTAGTTATTAGCCCTAACGCCAGCGTAATTGCAAAGCCTTTGATTGGCCCATAGCCAATACCATATAAAATAATTGCCGTGATCATAGTGGTAATATTAGCATCAAAAATTGTCGCAAATGCTTGTTGGTAGCCCTGCTCTATCGCTTGATATGGTGCTCGGCCTTTACGGCGCTCTTCTTTGATCCGCTCAAAAATAATAACATTAGTATCAACAGCCATACCGATTGTCAGTACCAGCCCGGCTATGCCCGGTAAAGTTAGCACCACGCCAGGCAGCAGTGACATTAATCCTACTAAAGCTGTTAAATTCAATAATAAGGCAATATTTGCCACCAGCCCTAAACGGCGATACCACAGCGCCATAAAGGCTAATGTAATACCCATTCCCAACATTAAGGCCGCGAGCCCATTATGTATGTTATCTGCGCCCAAGCTTGGCCCAATGGTTTGTTCTTGTACGATTGTCACCGGCGCAGTTAATGAACCTGCACGTAATAGCAATGCTAAATCCTGCGCCGCTTGTGGGCTTTGCATATTAGTAATACTAAATTGGCTACTCAAATGTTGAGCTATATTGGCAACATTAATCACTTCACTTTTTTTAACTACTTCACCTTTGACATTTTTATAATATTCAGAATACACCGTTGCCATTGGTTTACCGATATTACGTTTGGAAAATGCCGACATCGCCTCGCCACCTTGGCTGTCAAGGCTAAGTTGCACTAGCGGCTTGCCCCATTCATCGCGCCCTGCATGGGCATTATTGATGTGTTGTCCCGAAAAAATAGCAATTGGGTCTAAATTGATCGAGCCACCATTTTGCAGGTTAAAGGTTTTTCCGCCGATTTCTTTAAGCTGATAAAAATCAAGCGACGCTGTTGCACCTATAATACGTTTTGCTTCACTTGGATCTTGTACACCGGGTAACTCAATACGAATACGTTGTTTACCTTGGCGCTGGGTAACTGCTTCAGTAATGCCTAATTCTTCAATACGGCCTCTTAAAGTGGTTAAGGTTTGACTCATTACTTCTTTATCAAACGCATTACTACCTTGTTCACTAAAACTAAATGCCACCGTTGTTAAATTACCCTGTGAATGCGCAGTTGCCATTAAACGCTCAAAACGCTTTAGTACATTCGCCTGTACTGCGGCTAAGTCACTTTTAGCAGCAGGCAACGCATGTAATTCAAAACCATGGGCATTTTTTTGTACACGAACACCTCTGGCTTTTTCATCACGAATAATTGTTTTAGTTTGTTCATACGCACTATCAAGTTGCTCTTGTTGCGCTTTCACTAAATCAACATCTAATACAAATAACACACCACCATTAAGATCAAGACCTAATTTTATAGGTGCTAATCCTAAGCTTTGTAACCAATCGGGACTTGTTTGATGCGTAACTATTTTTGCATTCAACTGCGTAAATTCACTTTTTAACGCTTGTTGCGCTGCGGCACTTTTGGTTGGCTCTTGTAGTAACACATTTAATGAAAGGCTGTTTTGCGCCACTTGAATTGATTGCTCAACCAGAAACCCATGTTGATTTAAAAAATCAATAACAGATTTTTGCGAAGGAGTATTCGCTAGTAACTGCTGTGAATGTGGCTGGCTCTGCGTTGTACTCAGATGCAGCCACGATTTTGCTGGATATAAATTTGGTAAGGCACTGATCGCTAATAATACCAGCGCCAAAAACATCGCCATATAGCTTATTTTAAAACGCTGTAGCAGCGGTTTTTTTGATGAATTTTTTAACATATTGCTTCCTTTAAACCAATGCAAGCATCGGTTTCTCGCCTCATAGGCGCAGTAATTTATTTGCTTTAGTTGAATGACTAAAACATCGAAAAAATTAGTAGGAAGAGTTAACTGTAGTAAGTAAGTACTGCACGGTATTGTAAGTTGGCGTCTTTCCAACCACTAATCCGTGATTTTTTACCTTCGTAGGCTACAAACCAAGGTAATGTTATTGGCGGTTCAAGGGGTTGTAAGTAAAGTTGGCGCGCAAGGCTAGGTACAAAAAACTCAAATATTGCCACATAACTTGGCTCAACTTGGCTTTGATACAGAAATAGCGATGAATTACTCGCTGAAAAGCGTGGCTGTAAAGACTCAAACCCCGCGCCTTCTGTTTGTTGATCAGCCGCCGCAATTGGTACCTTCTTGGTAAAAGGGGTGATATCTGATACTGAAGTATCAAATACCTTAACCTCTAAAGCACTCAAATCAGATAACATCGCCGACTGAAAAAAAGCGGTAGGCTGGCTCACATTAGCCTCAGCGTTGCTCACAGCATTAGCCTGCACACTAAAAAGTGCAGTAAACAGCAGTAATACAGTAAGGACTAAACGGAAACGGATCATTTTATTATCTAAATAGTAAGCTGGTATTATAAATGGGGAGTAATTGCCCTATTTCAATAGCTAATTTGCAATTGAACAAAAAAAACCGCAAGTAAAACTACTTACGGCCAAAAATCACAGTCGATAATTAAGCGACTTCAAGTGAGGACATGTCAATGACATAACGATGAGACAAATCACCTTCTTTTAAGCGTTCAAAAGCCTGATTAATGTCTGCCATATTGATCATCTCTACTTCCGGTAAAATATTATGCAGCGCACAGAAATTAAGAATTTCTTGAGTTTGTGCAATACCACCAATCAAAGAGCCAGCCACGCGGCGACGCCCCAATAATAATGGCACCGAGTTTGATTCAGCCATCTCACCCACTTGTCCGACTAATACTTGAGTACCATCAATATCTAATAGGGGCATATAAGGGGTAAAGTCATGCTTAACTGGAATAGTATTAATGATCACATCAAACTGATTAGCGTATGCTTTCATGGCTTGTTCGTCTTTAGATACCAGTAAACCTTCAGCACCATATTCCAACGCTTGCTGTTTTTTATCATCTGATCGACTAATAGCTGTCACATGGGCACCCATTGCCGCTGCGATTTTAATTGCCATATGGCCTAACCCACCTAAGCCAATAACGCCAACTCGGCTTCCAGGCCCGACATTAAAAGTACGTAGCGGCGAATAAGTGGTAATACCCGCGCATAAAATTGGCGCACACTTAGCAAGATCAAGTGATTCTGGAACGTTTAAAACAAACTCTTCGCGCACTACAATGTGTTTGGCGTAGCCACCTTTGGTTGATTCACCAGTGATACGATCTTTTCCTGAATAAGTTCCGACCATGCCTTCGCGACAAAATTGCTCTTCGCCTTTGTGGCATTGGTCACACTCAAGGCAGCTATCAACCATACAACCAACTGCTACATTATCGCCAACTTTGTATTTAGTCACTTTGCTGCCAACCTCATCGACACGACCGACAATCTCATGTCCTGGTATAATTGGGTAACTAGTACCACCCCAATCATTATTTACGGTATGTAGATCTGAATGGCACACCCCGCAATATAAGATTTCAATCGCAACATCTTCATCGCGCAAATCGCGTCTTTCAAAATGAAATGGCTCTAATGGCGTATTAGCTTGATTTGCTGCGTATCCGATAGTTTTCATCTGCTTTCCCTTCTTTGTTAAAAACTGAGTTTAATTAACCACTCTAAAACATTGTCTTAAGCTGCCTAAACTGTACTATGTGCTGTTAGTAGTATAGCCCTAGATACAAACTGTTAAAGTTTATACTCTAGGCTACTAGAAAAAGTTTAATGCAGACTTAATAGAGTTAGAGAAAATATGCGCGGAATGGGTAAACAAGAAGCAATAAAACATCATGATGCGATGAATTTAAAGCAAAGCATTGTCACCTTGTGGCCTTACTTAGTTGCTTTTAAAGGCCGTGTAACACTTGCAACACTGGCATTGATCGCCGCAAAGGGTGCCACTTTATTGATGCCATGGGCGCTGAAAGAAATAATCGACAGTGTTGATCCAAGTTTACAAAATATAGTCATCGTACCCATAGCTTCACTGTTACTGTATGGCGGACTACGTTTTGCGAGTGTGTTTTTTGGTGAAGTACGTGATGCGTTGTTTGGTCGTGTAACTGAACATGCTATGCGCCATATTGGCCTAAAAGTATTTAATCACCTACACAGCCTTGAGTTGTCGTTTCATCTTGATAGGCAAACTGGCGGCATTAGCCGTGATATAGAGCGTGGCACCAGTGGCTTAAGCTTCTTAATGCGCTTTTTAATGTTCAATATTGTGCCAACTTTATTTGAAATAGCCGTAGTTGCGATTATTTTTGCAACTTTATTTTCGCCGTGGTTTGCCGTAGTTACCCTGCTTGCAGTGGCTTTATATA
The DNA here is from genome assembly GCF_014164495.1 of Pseudoalteromonas sp. SG41-5. Classification (NCBI taxonomy): domain Bacteria; kingdom Pseudomonadati; phylum Pseudomonadota; class Gammaproteobacteria; order Alteromonadales; family Pseudoalteromonadaceae; genus Pseudoalteromonas; species Pseudoalteromonas sp. SG41-5. Next base: position 8,718 of record NZ_JACJFH010000085.1, read on the forward strand.
TTACCTTCACGGTTGTTGTAACACAGTGGCGCAACCGCTTTATTCGCGAAGCAAACCAAGCCGACAATAATAGTAACAGCCGTGCTATTGACAGCTTACTTAATTATGAAACCGTTAAATATTTTAATAATGAAAAGCATGAAGCACAAACATATGATGGCTTTTTAGCTAGTTGGGAGCAAGCCCGGCTTAAAAACCGCTTATCGTTGCTTGCCCTTAATTCAGGCCAAGCCTTGATCATAGCAGCAGCGATCACCGCCTTAATGTGGCTTGCTAGTATTGAAGTGGTTAAAGGCACACTCTCTATTGGTGAGTTAGTAATGATCAACGCCTATATGATCCAATTATTTTTACCGCTCAATTTTTTAGGCTTTGTCTATCGAGAAATTCGCCGCGCCTTAACCGACCTTGAAAATATGCTCGGACTATTAACCCGTAAACCACTCATTTCAGATAAAGCAAATGCACAACAGCTCAATATACAACACGCTGATATAGAATTTAAAAACGTTAACTTTGGCTACCATCCATCAAGACCTATCATTAAGCAGCTTAGTTTTTCTATTAAAGCAGGCAGCAAAGTCGCGGTGGTGGGCGCCAGCGGTGCAGGAAAAAGCACCCTAGCCCGTTTACTGTATCGCTTTTATGATATTGACAGCGGTGAAATACATATTGATGGTCAACAACTTACTAGCGTCACACTCAACAGCTTGCGACAAGCGATTGCCATTGTGCCACAAGATACTGTGTTATTTAATACCAGCATTCGCGACAACATTGCTTATGGCCGTCCAGATGCTACAGCACAAGACATTGATAATGCTATTAATATGGCGCATTTACGCAGCTTTATTGATAGTTTAGATAAAGGTGATCAAACCCTCGTTGGTGAACGAGGTTTAAAAGTTTCAGGCGGTGAAAAACAACGCATTGCCATAGCCCGAGCCATTTTAAAACGCTCCCCTATTATCATTTTTGACGAAGCAACATCAGCGCTAGACTCTCATTCCGAGCAAGCAATATTAAAAGCCATGTCTGCACTAGCCTCTAATCATACCAGTTTAGTTATTGCCCATCGCTTATCAACAATAACAGATGCAGATACGATTATTGTGCTCAAAGAGGGCCAGCTGATCGAGCAAGGTAAACATGATGAGTTACTTACCCTCAATGGTGAATACGCGCGCATGTGGGAACTTCAACAAAAAACAGCATAAACATGGAGACTCATCTTCGGCGCGGGATACACACTGTATGTCGCGTTGCTTGTTGTTTCACCTAACTGAGAAGTAATTCACCTCAAAAGTTTGTCTGTTTTTAGGTTATCAATAACAATCCGAGTTAGAAAAACGTGAGATAAAAATAATTAAATTACATTCAGGGAAATCCAATGAAGAAAACACTTATTGCAGCAACACTTGCTGCCACATTTCTGACCGGCTGTTCAGAGCCTAAAACAACACAAGCGCAACAGCAGCCTAGTGCCGAAACCCAGACAGCAAAAGCTGAATTAGGTAGCTTTGGGGTAGATTTAACAGCCCGCAATGAAGCCATAAAACCAGGTGATGACTTTTTCATGTACGCCTGTGGCACATGGTATGACAACTACGTTATGCCTGCCGATAAAACTCGCTACGGTGCATTTGCAGGATTGGCAGAGCGCAGCGAAGAGCGTGTTAAGGCAATTATTGAAGAGATCGCAGCCCGAAAAGATTTAAATACTGAAGAAAAGTTAGTTGCCGATTTCTATAACGCGTATATGGATACCGATACCCTTAATAAGCTTGGTGTGTCGCCAATTAAACCACTACTAACGGAAATTAGTAACGTTTCATCAACCGATGATCTAACCAAATTGTTTGGCCAATCGTGGTTAACGGGCGTTAACTCGCCTATTGGTGGTGGCATGTGGTTTAACCGCTTAGACCCAAATAAATATGAAATGTCATTAGGTGCTGGCGGCTTAGGTTTACCAGATCGTTCTTACTACCTTGAAGATTCAGAACGTTTTGTTAAAACTCGTACTGCTTATGTAGCCCATATTGCCGACATGCTTAAATTTGCAGGTGTTGACAATACAACTGAACGTGCTGAGGCAATTTTAGCCCTTGAAACCAAAATAGCACAAGGCCAGTGGCCACGAGAAAAACGTCGTAACCGCGACCTTACCCTAAATCAAATCGAACGCAGCGAGCTGAGCTCTAGCTATCCTGATTTTAATTGGGATCTGTATTTTGAACAAACAGGATACCAAGTACCACAGTTAAATGTATCGCAACCAGAGCCGATCAAAGCCATGATTGCATTGATCAATCAAGAAGATCTTACTGTATGGAAAGATTACTTAACCTATCACGCACTAAGCTCTAATGCAGAGCTACTGTCTGAAGATGTATTCAATACTAACTTCGCATTTTACGGAAAAGAGCTAAATGGCCAGCAAGAGCCTCGCCCACGCTGGAAACGCGCTATCAGCCAAATGTCGAGCACTGATTCATTAGGTTTTGCCATTGGTAAAGTGTATGTAGCACGCTACTTCCCTGAATCATCAAAACAACAAATGTCAGCATTGGTAGAAAACCTGCGAACAGCTCTGGGCGAACGTATTGACAACCTAGACTGGATGGGCGCAGAAACTAAAGTAAATGCCCGCGCTAAACTCGCTGCGTTTGTGCCTAAAATTGGCTATCCCGATGTATGGCAATCATTTGATGGTTTAAGCATAAGTAGCAATGATTTGATGGGCAACATCAAAAATACCCGCGAGTTTTTCCGAGCTGAAAGCGCTGCAAAAGAATTGCAAAAAACCGACCGTAACCGCTGGGGCATGACACCACAACGTGTTAACGCTTACTACAACAGTTCGTTTAACGAAATTGTATTCCCTGCAGCAATTCTACAACCACCATTTTTCGATCCTAATGCCGATCCGGCAGTAAACTATGGTGGCATTGGTGCCGTGATTGGTCATGAAATGGGCCATGGTTTTGACGATCAAGGCTCTAAATCAGATGCTAACGGCGTACAACGTAACTGGTGGACAGATGCCGATCGTGCTGCATTTGATGCCAAAGCCGACCAACTTGCTGCACAATACAGTCAATACGAGCCAATCCCTGGTAACTTCGTTAATGGTCGTAATAGCTTAGGTGAAAACATCGGTGACGTGGGTGGGTTAGCAATGGCTTATCACGCTTACAAACTCAGCCTAAACGGTAAAGAAGCGCCTATTATTGACGGCCTTACGGGCGATCAACGGTTCTTCCTAGCCTGGGCACAAGTATGGAAAGAAAAACGCACTGAGCAAAGCATGTTAAACCAGCTTCGTGGTGGCACACATGCACCCGGTCGCTTTAGAGCACAAGCACCACGTAACCACGATGCATGGTACAAAGCATTCAATGTACAACCGGGTGATGCCTTGTATTTACCAGAAGATCAACGCGTACGTATTTGGTAATATACCCGATACATTTCGATTGAAAATATAACCCGCAACTGCGGGTTATATTTTTTGTGCTGCTTGCTCAAAGCAACTTTAATTCCCACTGAATTCTGTATTTCCAAGCGAGTTGGGTATAGAATACGGCACTACAAAATTTATACTTTTAAAAACATATTTAAGGCGAAACGCAGATGGGAAGAGCTTACCAAAACAAAAAAGATTCAATGGCTAAGACTGCGGGTGCTAAAACTAAAGTTTACTCAAAGTACGGTAAAGAAATTTATATTTGCGCAAAAAATGGTGGTATTGATCCCGATGGCAACCTATCGCTACGTCGTTTAATTGAACGCGCTAAAAAAGATCAAGTACCAGCACACGTAATTGACCGCGCAATTGATAAAGCCAAAGGCGGCGGCGGTGAAGACTACTCAGCAACTCGTTACGAAGGCTATGGCCCTGGTAACTGCATGATCATTGTTGATTGCTTAACTGACAACAACAAACGTACTTTTGCTGATGTACGTGTATGTTTTACTAAAGCAAACGCTAAAATTGGTGCACAAAACTCGGTATCTCACTTATTTGATCATTTAGCTATTTTTGTATTTGATGGCGATGATGACGAAGCCGTGCTTGAAGCACTAATGATGGCTGACGTTGATGTTACTGACGTAGAAGTTGAAGCCGGCAAAGTCACTGTTTTTGCTCCGCATACTGAGTACAACAACACCCGTACCGCACTTGAAGAAATGGGCGTTACTGAGTTTGATGAAGATTTGATCTCTTTTGTGCCGCAAGTTGAAGCACCCATTGCAGGCGAAGACGTAGAAGTAATGGAACGCTTTTTAGCGATGCTTGAAGATTGTGACGACGTACAAAACGTGTACCACAACGCACAATTTTAATTTTATTGACTAAAATTATGACTAAGGCCAACTTGATTGGCCTTTTTATTTTCTTATTGTTAAACCCCTAAATAAATGGATTTGTATTTTGAATACCGTTGAACAGCTTCGTAGTGGTAAATTAGCTGGCACTAAACGTTTACAACTAGTTGAAGAGCTAACCACATTCCCAGACGAAATTTTTACCCTTGCAGATACCCTCGAAGTACTCGATTTATCAAATAATAATTTATCTGATTTGCCCGACGAATTTGCTAGTTTAACTAAATTAAAGCGGGTGTTTTTATCATTCAATCAGTTCCAGCATATTCCTGCTGTATTGGCAAAATGCCCTTCCCTTATTATGATTGCATTTAAAGGCAATAAAATCAGTGAATTTGCCGAGCATAGTTTGCCGCTTTCGACACAATGGTTAATTTTAACTGACAACCATATTGAACAATTGCCAGACTCTTTTGGTGAACTTACGCAACTGCGTAAACTTGCCCTTGCTGGTAATCGACTAACGACTTTGCCACACAGCATGCAGCAGTGCCAAGCGCTTGAACTCGTGCGTTTATCTGCGAATAACTTAACTGATGTTAATGACTGGCTGTTTGAATTACCAAAACTCAGTTGGCTGGCTTTTGCAGGCAATGACTTTAATAAAGCACAAAGTTTACAACAAGTTCAATTAGCAGCCGTACAACTAAACGAGTTTTCACTTGTTGAAAAAATTGGTGAAGGTGCGTCTGGGATTATTCACTTAGCACAGTGGCAGCACAATAATGTGGCGTTAAAACTGTTTAAAGGCGCGATCACCAGTGATGGCTATCCACTTGATGAAGTAAACTGTTGCTTGCAAGCGGGCGAACATAAAAACCTAATAAACGTTCTCGCCTATATCGATAACCCAGAGCAACTTGGTCTGGTTATGGAGCTTATCAGTAAGGACTATCAAAACCTCGGCTTACCGCCGTCACTTGATACTTGCACCCGCGATACCTTTTTTGAGCATACACAGTTCACTGCTCACGCCATTAAACACATTGCTAAGCAAATGGTCAGCACCCTTGCCCACTTACATATCAATAACGTAAGTCATGGCGATGTATATGCGCACAACACCATGATAAACGATGAATACACAGTATTGTTTGGTGACTTTGGCGCAGCAACTAATTTAGACTCTCTGACCGACTATCAGCGCCAACAAATGCAGCGTATTGAAGTCAGAGCGATTGGCTGCTTAATTGATGATTTACTGAGCGTGTGTTCTGAAGTTACGAGCGATGCAACACAGCTAAGAAAACTTGCTCAACAATGTATGAATGCAGATATGAGCCAACGACCAACTCTAAAAGCACTAATAGAAAAACTATAACTTTTATGCGCGACTCTGAGTCATGCTTTACCGCCTTGCTTTGCTACATAGCTATAAAATAAAACTGAATATAAATAAGCCTTGGTCTACTTATATGGCTTTCGTGTCTGGTATGCTTTTATAATATCAGTAACTTTACTGAGCTTTGGTCAAACTAATTCACCCAAAGCTCAGTTGGTTAATAAAATAGCGTTAATCAAGCGTTATTGTAATGACTTCGTTGGCAAATTCGCTATACACCACAAGGTGTTTTTCAGAAATAGTCTCAAAATGAAAGTCTTTCATTGAATAACTTTCCCATGACACATCAGCTTTGATCAAATACTCTTTATCCGCTGATAGGGCCCACAGTTGCCCCGTAGATTGATTAGATGACGCATCACCTACATAAATCAATAAATAGCCTTGTTCACTCACAATAGGAGTTATTTTTTTAGTATTACTTCGTGCATAACTCGCAATTGTGCGCCATGTTTCATTATAAACTCTGATCGGTTGAGTGGTATTTAACCGTGATTGCAACTGCAATTCTGACTGCTCTGTACCAGCCTTACGTAAATATTTAAGCACGGCATATTTTATCGATGCTGTCTCAACAAAATCACCCGCTAGTAAAGTATCTAAGTCGCCGCCAATCCAATCAGGAGTTATTTGTCTTAACGCGGTTAAATCGAATGCAGTACTTGTCTCTACTTGTTCTCGTGTAAATTTAAACTGTTCAATGCCACTGTCTTGGTTTGTAAATAAGAACTGGTTATTACCATTTTGCCAAATAGTAGCATTGCGTACATTATTCAATGAAAACACAGCGTCATCGCGCGCACTTGGTATAACGTCCATTACATTTATAAGCAACTGCTCATCAGTACCAAAACCTAGACCAAATGTGATGTCATCATATTCAAAAAATGGTGTATGACTAAATGTACTGATCTGCTTACTCAATACAGTGCTCCCTCGGATCTGAGCATTTATGATCTGTATATACGATTTTGATGAAACCTCATTATTATCTTCAAGCGCTAGATAAAGGTCTTGATTATTTGCAATAAATTCACTTTTCAAAACCCCATCGTTGATTAGGTTAGATACTGCTTTCCATTTACCACTTTGCCAACTATAAACACCATCAGGAAAAGACGTTAACGCAAATAGTTTACCGCCTGAAATAGCTAGACTTGAAGCGTTAATATCATGGATTTTATAATTACCTAATTGGCCATTATCAAAAGAAGCAGAGTGTAATTTGTATTGCGTAGAGGCGCCTTCAGTAATAAACCAAACTTGCTCATCAAACCATAAATATTCAGATTCAATTAACCGCTCTTTGTCGGGGTTATCAAATAATAATTGCTTTTCTTGTTCACTAAACACCAAATACAATTTACGTTTTTCATACACCACAGTATAAGGACGGCAAGCTACTTTAAACTTAAGATTAGAGGAGTCATCAACTTCACAAATCTGTGGCCCGCCAAGCGCTGTAATTTCAGGCTCAATCATTGTAAGTGGTGGAACCGAGACTGGAGAGTCTTTTAACTGAATACTTTGCTCGCCATAACGAATAGTTACAGGGTATGAATAAGGGGTTGTTTGTGCAAAACTCGCCTGAGAAGATACACATTTAACAGCAAGGCTATAATTCAACGTTGTTGTATTGCTCAGCTGTGTGTCGCACGTGATACTTTCTGGTATAGCTAATAAGGTTGGTTGTACAAATGTTTTTGACGTTGCGCTCAGTTCAATAACCTTGTCTGCAGTAAGCTTCGCTTTGTTATCCATCCATGACACTTCAAGTCCTGCGGCAACACCATTGGCTGTTATTTTGAGCGTAAACGTTTGCTCTGAAATAGCAGGTGGCTTTGTATCTTGACTGTCTCCAGAAGAGCCACCGCATCCACTTGCGGCTAAAATAGATAAACTCACTAAAAATGATTTAAATTGCAAAATAGAATCCTTGTGTTTAATTAGTTTCAAAAAAGTCGCTACTAATACATATTCCTTCAGTTATCAATTATTACTACTAGTACCTTTTTTAGCAATATATTTTTGGTTATTATCTGTCCATACCAATACTCGATAAAATATGATCACTATCGAAAACACTAAATTGAAAGGATTCCCATATCGCGACTATTTTTGCTTTTTAAACGGAAACAGCTGCTGTTTTAACATCCCAGTTGGTACATAGTCCCCGACTACGCCATAAGCTTCTGGCCATTCTTGTTGGCCTTTTACGGCCGTGCCAAAAACATAATCTAAGAATGAAAAGTGCGCAGCATAATTACGGTCAATGGCCGCTTTATCTGAAGAGTGATGCCAATGATGAAACTGTGGCGTAACCAATAAATATTTCAACCAACCAAATTTCACCCGTACATTGGCATGGTTAAATACCGCCTGAAAACCCACGATTATCACATATAAGCTGATCACTTGCTGCGAAAAACCCAGCACGAAAATAGGCGTAAGTACTAAACTGCGCGTCACTAAAATTTCTAAAATGTGCTGGCGAGAGCCTGCAAGCCAGTCCATTTCTTTTGCACTGTGATGAATACCATGAAAACGCCATAAATAAGGCACTTCATGATAAGCGCGGTGTACAAAGTACTGCATCAAATCAGCGACTAAAATAATTAACAGCACTTGCAATATAAAAGGTAATTGACTGATGTAGCCCTGCACAGTGCTTGACACTGCCCAACCAAAACCATAGTGCACAAAGTGATTAGTCACTAATAACACAAACCCAATAATCAAATGGTTAACAAAAAAGTGGTTTAGATCACCGCGCCATTCACTGCGTAATATCTTTTGTTCTTTGCGGTGCGGTAACAGCTTTTCAATGAGAATAAATATTAAGGTTGAGCCCAATAAATCTAATATAAACCAGTCTAGGCCTATATAGGGGGTGTTATCAGCAAAATCATTCACCTCAACATTAGGGCCGCCAAACGCAATGGCCAGCACAATAAAAAACCACGCAGTTGCACCTAAACGTTTATTTTTGTTACGTACAAAGTTAAGTAACCCCAAACTACCGGCCACAATAAGCGCACCAAACATCAGTTGACGTAAAAATTCGACACTGTAGCTCTTTCTCAGTTCCGGTGTGGTTAAATATTCTGGAAAATGAAAGGCGAGCACGCCTAAACAAGACAGCATCGCTAAAAAGCAGCCGATATAACCGCTAATATTACCTTCACCTATTTGTAGGTGGTTAGTACGAAACAGGTGAGTTTTTAGAGTATTTTTCATTAGTAATTCCTTTTATATCAATCGTGTTAAGTTACTGACCATTTATAGCGACAGATAAATACAGTGATAACAAGGCGTAAATTTTGACATGTAGTTGTTCTACTTGAAAAAATTATAACGCAGTTAGCGCTTTATTTAGCTCGCTAGCATGGTTAAGTATTTAAGTCGATTGGTATTAAAACAGCTCGCAGAATACCATATCTACAGCCCAGCGCTAGACACAAAAAAGCCGCGATAGTCGCGGCTTGGTTGGATAAAGCTAAATTTTTACGTGGTACTTATTACAAGTACTGGCCTAACGCTTTAACTTGGTCTAACATGCGGTTTGAGAAACCCCATTCGTTATCGTACCAAGCCATCACTTTAACTAGTTTGCCATCAGCTTTCGTTTGCGTAGAATCAAAGATTGACGACGCTGGGTTATGGTTAAAGTCAATAGAAACAAGCGGTAACTCGTTGTATTGTAAAATATCTTTCATCGACCCAACAGATGCTGCTTTCATAATTTCATTGATTTCTGTAGCCGTTGTTTCACGCTTAGTAATAAACGTAAAATCAACCAGTGATACATTAATTGTAGGTACACGTACTGACATACCATCAAGTTTACCAGCAAGCTCAGGTAACACTAAACCAACTGCTTTAGCAGCACCGGTTTTAGTTGGGATCATTGACTGCGTTGCACTTCGTGCACGATACAGATCAGGATGATAAACATCTGACAAGTTTTGGTCATTAGTGTAGGCATGGATTGTCGTCATGCTACCTTGCTCAATACCGACTGTATCGTTAATTGCTTTGGCAATTGGTGCTAAACAGTTAGTTGTACATGAAGCATTAGAAATAATGTTGCTATCTGCAGTGATCACATCACTGTTTACACCGTGAACAACGGTTGCATCTAAATCAGTACCAGGGGCTGAAACGATTACTTTTTTCGCGCCCGCTGTAATATGCTTTGCAGCATCTTCACGCTTAGTGAAAAAACCCGTACATTCTAAAACGATATCAACGTTTAATGCTTTCCATGGAAGGTTAGCAGGGTCGCGTTCTTGGGTAAGAGTAATAACGTCGTCGCCAATCAACATGGTGTTATCAGCAAGTGTGACTTTATGAGAAAATTGCCCATGCACTGAATCATATTGTGTTAAATGTGCATTAACATTAGCCGGTGCTAAGTCGTTAATTGCGACAATTTTAATTTCATTATTTTGTGCAGACTCATAAAGCGCGCGTAAAACATTGCGACCGATACGGCCATAGCCATTAATTGCTACATTAATCATTTCAAAACTCCACTTAAATTATTTAACTTCACTTGCTTGGCGAGCAAGCGCTTCAATGGCTTGCCAGTCTTTATTTTCAATTAGTTGTTTATCTAGCATCCAGGTACCACCAACACAAATAACATTGCTAAGTGCTAAATAACTAGGTGCTGTTGCTAGGCTAATGCCACCGGTTGGACAAAATGTTACTTGTGGTAATGGCCCACCAATCGATTTAAGCATTGCTGTTCCACCTGCAGCTTCTGCTGGGAAGAACTTTAAAAACTTAAATCCGTGACTGGCTAATTTCATCACTTCACTTGGCGTTGCGGCGCCCGGTAGAAATGGAATATCAGTGCCTTTTGCCAGTGCTAAAAGTTCATCATTTACGCCTGGGCTCACCATAAAATCAGCACCTGCGGCAACTGATGCATCAAAGCTTGCTTTATCTACCACAGTCCCAGTGCCAACATAGGCTTCTGGTACTTCGGCTTTCATTAGCTTTACAGCTTCTGCAGCAATCGGTGTACGTAGTGTAATTTCAAGTGCTTTTAGACCGCCGTTATACAGCGCTCTTGCTAGTGGCGCTGCATCTTCTAAATTATCAATTACCACCACTGGCACTACCGGTGCCGATGATAATATTTTTTCTATGCTCATAGTGTGTTCCTCATACCCAGTTTGGCGAATTATTATTCTATTCCAAAGGCGCTAGCGCCCATGTCTGCGCTACTTACGATATTTCTAAATCCGGTGAACAACTCTCGGCCCGTACCAAACGTTAAGCTAGGTACGCTAAGTTGTAATTCACGTTGTGCTAATTCTTCATCACTTACATGTACTTTTAAGATACCTGCTGGTGCATCAAGAGTAATTAAATCACCTTCCTGAATCTTAGCAATAATGCCGCCTTCAACCGCCTCTGGTGCTAAGTGGATTGCCGCTGGCACTTTACCTGATGCGCCTGACATACGACCGTCAGTTACGATCGCTACTTTGTAACCTTCATCTTGCAAGGTTGCCATTACTGGCGTGAGCTTATGCAGCTCAGGCATACCTTTGGCTTTTGGACCTTGCTCTTTTAGCACAGCAATAAAGTCTTGGTTTAACTCACCGCGTGTATAGGCTTCTTGTAATGCACTTTGTGAAGCAAATACTTTTGCTGGTGCTGTAACAACTTGATGCTCAACCGCAACCGCCGACACTTTGATCACGGCTTTACCTAAGTTACCAGTTAGTAACTGTAAGCCGCCTTGTTTACTGAATGGGTTGTCAATTGGACGAAGTACATCTTCGTCTAATGAATTCTCTGGACACGGTACCCATTTAACTTTGCTTGGGCCTGTTGCGCTCGTCATGATCAGGTTACTGTCAGTATCTAAACGTGGTTCTTGGGTATACGCCTCGAGACCTTCGCCAACAATGGTTTTAACGTCATTGTGCAAGAACCCTGCATCAACGAGTTCTCTCATAAGGAAACCCATGCCGCCGGCTGCTTGGAAATGATTTACATCAGCAGAACCATTTGGATAAATACGTGTTAGCAGTGGCACCACTTCTGATAAATCCGACATATCTTTCCATGTCAGCTCAACGCCTGCCGCTTTGGCAATTGCCACTAAGTGAATTGCATGATTCGTAGAGCCACCGGTTGCTAACAAACCAACTAAACCATTAATAATGGTTTTTTCAGTTACAACATCCGCTAAGCAATTGGCATCTTTACTTTGAATCAATTGTTTAAGCATGGTTTCTACCGCATTACCGGTTAAACCATCACGCAACTCTGTATATGGATTGATGAACGAGCTACCAGGAAGGTGCAAGCCCATAATTTCCATCAACATTTGGTTACTGTTTGCAGTACCGTAAAACGTACAAGTACCCGCGCTGTGATAAGACGCACTCTCCGCTTCTAAAAGCTCATCACGGCTTACTAAGCCTTGAGCAAACTTTTGACGAATACGGGCTTTTTCTTTATTTGGAATGCCTGACTGCATCGGGCCTGCTGGCAAAAAGTACACCGGTAGATGACCAAATGATAAAGCACCAATTAATAGACCAGGGACAATTTTGTCACACACACCTAAGCAAAATACGCCATCAAACACATCGTGTGATAATGAAATAGCTGTCGACATCGCAATTACATCACGAGAAAAAAGCGATAACTCCATGCCATCACGGCCCTGAGTTACGCCATCACACATGGCTGGCACGCCGCCTGCAACTTGAGCTGTGGCATCGTACTTTGTAGCAATGTCTTTAATTAAATCTGGATAATCTTTGTATGGCACGTGCGCAGATAGCATATCGTTATATGAATTGATAATCGCTAAGTTTGGCTGCTCATCAGCTTTTAAACGTGCTTTATCGTCACTGCTACACGCAGCCATAACATGGGCGATATTGCCACAACCTAAACCAGAACGAACTCTTGTTTGTTTTTTTGCATGATTGATGCGTTCTAAATAGGCTTGGCGAGTAGCTTTACTGCGTTCAATGACGCGTTCGGTGACTTCTTGAATACGAGGATGTAACATAAAATTCGACTCATCTCTAAGGTTAGAGGATAAAGGCTCAGTGGCAAGTGCATACTCCACGAATGAACTTGCACTGAGCATCTTTGATTTACCCGTTCAAAGGTATACGTTGGCAGGTTGTCTCTCACAATCAACCTGACACCGGTGTCACTGTATTAACGCATGACTGTGACACCGGTGTCAACCCTATCCTATAAATTTAGTTTAAATATTTTAAATGACCAAATAATGAACGAAAATAATTTTTCATTAGGGGATCTAGCTTGGTCGCTAAATTGTGTTGCTGGAGTGCTAGAAAATGTGAGGAGTTTTTACTTTAATTTATTGATTATAATATCTTTTTATAATCTAAATGATATCAATCGTAATACCAATCTGCATAAAGATTAAGTCAATTTTATCCAGTCTCTAGAGCATATGCTTTTAACCGTATCAGGAACAGAAATGAATTTATTCCACGCTTGCGAAACCTGTTCGACTATTTCTTCAT
>NZ_JACJFH010000086.1:0-21955 GCF_014164495.1 Pseudoalteromonas sp. SG41-5
TCAAGGTATTCCATTGAATGAAGTATTTAATGCGTTGCAAGTGTATTTGGGCTCAATGTACGTTAATGACTTTAATTTATTTGGCCGTACGTACCAAGTTAATGCCCAAGCTGATGCTGATTTCCGCCTTGATCCAGAACAAATATTGAATCTAAAAGTGCGCAATAATCAAGGGAATATGGTGCCATTGGGCTCGGTATTAACGGCAACGCCTACAACAGGCCCTGATCGAGTGATGCATTACAATGGTTACCCAAGTGCAGAGCTTAATGGTAGTCCAGCGCCTGGTTACAGTTCAGATCAAGCACAGCAGGCAATTGAACTGATCTTGGCTGATAATTTACCTACGGGTATTGAGTACGAATGGACCGAAGTTACTTTTCAGCAAATTCTAGCGGGTAATACCATGGTCTATGTATTCCCATTAGTGGTGTTATTAGTGTTCATGGTATTGGCTGCGCAGTATGAAAGCTTACGTCTACCACTGGCTATTATTCTTATTGTACCAATGACAATATTCTCAGCATTAATGGGTGTATGGTTGGTTGGCGCTGATAATAATATTTTCACGCAAATAGCATTGATTGTATTGGTTGCCTTGGCTTCTAAAAATGCCATTTTAATGGTGGAGTTTGCACGCGATAAAAATAATCATGGGTTGAGTCATTTCGACGCTATTTTAGAAGCTTGTCGGATGCGTTTACGTCCTATCCTGATGACGTCAATTGCCTTTACTGCGGGTGTTATTCCCTTAGTATTAGCAACGGGAGCTGGAGCAGAAATGCGCCATGCAATGGGCAACGCAGTGTTCTCGGGTATGATTGGTGTAACCGTGTTTGGTTTATTATTTACCCCTGTATTTTATATTTTGGTAACTAAAACCCGTAAAGTGACTACGCAGGAGCAAATTAATGAGTAAGTATAAGTTAACCGCTCTTGTTGTGGCGGGTTTATTAAGTGGCTGCGCCAGTAAAATTGATGAGCAGCAACAGCAAAATCAGCTACAAGAATTTGTTGCAAAAACACAGATCGCTGCACAGTTACAAGGTCAAGACGAACTTAACTGGTGGCAGCAATTAAATTCAACCCAGTTAAATAATCTAGTGCTCAGTGCGCGCGCTAATAATCATGATTTGCACACTAGTCAGTTGCAGTTACGAAGCGCGATTGCTCGTTTAGGTGGGCAAAAAGCACAGTATCTTCCCCAAGGTGCAGTGGCAGTTGATGCCACTCGCTCAAGTACTGGTAACGTTAACACGCGTCAATCGGAAGCCAATGTTAACCTTGATTGGCAACTTGATTTATTTGGTAAAATAACTGCGCTTGTTGATGCTGCGAATGCAGGGGCAATGAGTCAAGCGGAACAATTACGTGCTTTGCATATTGAAGTTGTTACCTCTGTGGTAAAAGGGTTTGTCAGTTTTCAAGGTAATAAGCAAAAACAGCAGATCATTAACCTACAAATTGAAGCATTAGAGCAAAGTATTGCGGTTCTGCGGGCTCGCGTTGAGGAAGGGGTCGCTAATGAGCTTGATTTAAATCGAACCTTAGCACAATTGAAGCAGCAGCAAGCTTTGTTGCCAGATATTGAATACGCGCAATTTCGTGATCTAGCAACGCTTGCGACATTAACAGGGCAGTTACCTGCTGATCTAACCTTAGTTGATGAGCAAGCGCTGTTTGAGCATGCATTTACTGTAAGTTTAGCCACTCCAAGTGATGCCATTGCACTGCGTCCTGATATTAGCCAAGCATTATTTGAATTTAGCCAAGCTAATTCATTAAGCGTGGCTGCGAGTAAAGCATTATTACCTGATATCAGTTTAACGGCGTTTGCAGGTGTATTGAGCTTAGATAACAACCAGCTTTCTGACACTACGCAGCAATGGCAAGTTGCCCCACGCATTCAGTGGTCATTATTGAGCTACCCTGCGTTATTGGCGCAACGTGATGCTCAGCAATATCTCAGTGAAGCCGCTTACAGCCAATATCAACAAGTAGTGTTGAATGCAATGGCACAGAGTGAACTTTCATTGCAGCTATTAGTCAAACAAAGTCAACAACAAAGCTATGCCGAACAGCGTTATAAATTTGCAAATAATGCCTTTTTACAAGCGCAGGCAATGTATCAAGAAGGGCAAATACCCTACTTAGAGTTGTTAGATGCGCGACAGGATGTTTTAATAGCGCAGGAAAATGCAATTGACTCAACGATTTCATCATTACTTGCTAAAGTAAACACTTATCAAGTATTTAATGGACGTTGGAGTTATGCGTTAGTTAATTAAGCTAAGTTGAGTTTTTAATGCCACATACTGATCTTTTATCAACAATCCCCGCCACAATGCGTGCGATTGCGTTACTTGAACCAAATGAACAGATACATTTATCTGAGCTTGAACTTGCGGTGCCCGATGTCGTTGACAACGAGCTGCTGATCAAAGTTGAGTATGTTGCGTTAAACCCGGTTGATGCATGTTTTGCAAAACACGGTTTTTGTAAATGGCAATACCCTCATATCTTAGGCCTTGATGCTGTGGGTGTGGTTGTAAAAGCAAGCAAAGGTGTATTTCCAAATGTCGGTGCGCGGGTAATGTGGCATGGCAATATTGGTGAACAAGGCGTGTTATCACAATACGCTAAAGTGCCTAATTTTGCAGTGTCGCAGGTGCCTGATGACGTGAGCTTAAAGGATGCATCTACGTTACCGTGTGCCGGAATGACGGCGTTAATAGCGCTCGATAAACTACAATTAACTGAATGTGATTCTATTTTTATCGAAGCGGGTGCTGGCGCGGTAGGGCAACTTGCCATCCAATTTGCCAAACAACGCGGCGCGACAGTATTTACCACTGCGAGTAAACGTAACCACAAGCTAGTTAAGCAATTGGGCGCTGATGTGGTGTTTGATTACAACGATAAAAAACTCAGCGACAAAATCCGTAAAGAACTTGGACCGCAAGGTTTTGATGCCGTACTTGATTCTATTGGCGGGGAAACCACGGTGCGCAATGTTGAATTAATGCGTTTTTGTGGTCGTATTGCCTGCTTAAACCCATTGCCTATGTTTGAGCAAGAACTCATGTTTAGACGTGCACCTAATATAGGTATTGTGTCATTAGGTGGAGCTTGGCTTGCCAATAGTTTATGCGCCCAGCAAAGAATGAGTTTTATGGGCAATTTGTTACTCGACAATTTAGCCAGTGGCAATATTAAAATTCCGCAGATCACTGACGTTGAATTTAACGCCAGCAGTATTTCACAGGCGCTTAATAAGCAAGTTGCAGGTGGCTTTACTGGTAAGCAGGTGGTGAAAGTTAGCCATATTTAGTGATTTATAGCCAAACAACATTAAGCCTCGCAATTGCGGGGTTTTTTGTTATTGTTTAAGAGTATCAACTTAGGGAGTAAATATGACATTTACAGACTTTTATCGACTCAGCGCCCATGCGGTGATCACCAATGCAAGCGGGGAGATTTTGCAGCTGAAGGCAAGCTATGGTGAACAAGGGTGGGGATTACCTGGTGGCGCGTTAGATATGGGTGAAACAGTACACCAAGCACTTATACGCGAATGCCAAGAAGAACTCGGTTGTGAGGTGAAAATTGAACACTTAACGGGTATTTATTACCACAAGGCGTTTAATTCCCATGCTTTTATTTTTAGAGTCAGTTTATTAAAAGATGCTGTGATCACCCTAAGTGATGAGCATTTAGCGCAGGGTTATTTTAAATTGTCAGAGCTTTCCAAGGTTCAACAACATAGAGTCGCAGCCTGTTTAAATTATAGCGGTACGGTTGATAGCGCCGCATTTTAATTTGCCCTGAACGCTCGCTGTCATTCACTGGAAAACGAAATATGCATACACAACGTTTAGTTCTTCGCCATGGCCAGCTAAGTGATGTGCCATTTATCCTAAGCTTATTAAATCAGCCCAGCTTTTATCGTTATATTGCTGATAAAGGCATTTACACTGAGCAACAAGCTGAGCAATATATACAGCAAACATTTATTGATGGTCACCAACAACAGGGCTTTGGGCCATATATTGTGGCAAATAAACACGGTGCAGCCATGGGCATGTTGGGGCTATTCCAACGCGATGCATTAGCAGTGCCAGATATAGGTTTTGCATTTTTAGAGCAATACACCGGTAAAGGCTACGCCTATGAAGCGGCTGCAAAATTATTAAGTGTTTACCAAGATAAGTTTAACCAAATTGCAGCAATTGCCGATGCAGAGAACACCGCTTCGCATGGGTTATTAAAAAAATTGGGTTTTGGGCATATAGGCAAAGCAGTGCTCAATAATGATGGCACTGCTTTGGTGGTGTTTATTCGTGACTCAACGAACTGAGAGTCGTCGCGACTTGTTTATTAATGTTGTGCCAGTTTAATTCTAAACTTTCGACAAGGCCTTCATAGTCATCATCAATTAACGGACTCACCTCACTAAAGTAATGAATTTCTTTTAATGAACGGCCCTTTTCAAATGACGTATAATACAGGCGCCATAATCCAGAAATATCGGCATTTCCATGACTATCCCCATTAAAATGATGCAGTTCATATTCTAATTCATAATAACTTTGCTGATCTTTGTCGGTGATAACCGGTAAGCCTTTTACTACCATCCAGTTATCAAGGGCGGTAAAGAGTGCTTGATGCGCGCTGGCGGTGAGCATTTGATCTGGGGCTTCACTCCAAAGATGATAATTTGCAGCATTGACCTGATTATTATCCATTTTCATTGCAATACCACGGTTATTTAATGCGCCTCGTAAACTTACTGTATTGATCCGTAATTGAGCTGATGTGTTAGTGCTACTGCGCTGCATTGGTTTAATACTTTGCTCAAACTGGTAGTATTTAACGGGGGCATTAAGTGATTGGCTACACCCAGATAAAAATAGCACCCCGATTACAGCAAGAAATTGTGGTCGTAAAAGCGTGCGCATTATTGTTTCCTCGGTGTTGGATCACTAGGCAATGATTTATCAAAAATAAACATATTCGGTTGCTCATTTAAACCACGAGTAAGCGGTTGCAACTCTTCACTCAAGCGCTTAAATTCTGATAGCGTTTGTTGTAGCTGCTGATGAAATGAAGAACCTTGTTGGTAACTTGCCATGGTTTTTTCAAACTGTTTCATGGTGACATCAAATTGCTGCATGCTCTTGGTCATTTCAGCAAAATTACGATTAATATCACCGGGTAAATCTTGGGTATCTTGTTTACTTAACAATGTGCGCATTTCATTCGCCAGCGCTTGGTAATCAGCAAACGCGGAATCAATTTGCGCTAAGCTGTCTTCAATTTTTAAGTTTTTTACCTTATTTAATACGTCAGACACTTGATCTGCTAATACGGTAATGCCACTGGAAACACTTGGAAATACTTGATATTGAGACAGTGTTTCTAACTTCGCAGCTGGGGCATCGTGGTAGATATCAAAATCGACATACACAGCACCGGTGAGTAAGTTGCCTGGTTTTAAAGAAGCGCGCATGCCATTTTTGATCCAACCATCAACACTGTTTTGCCAAAATTGTTTGGCTGAGGCATTATCGTGGTAAATGCGGCCATACTCTATTTTTATCAGTACTGGCACAGCGGTATTATCAGTTCTAAAGTGAGCGGGTTTGCCATCGATCATCACATTTGCAGGTGCTTTAACAACAGTACCGACGCGCATGCCACGATATTCAACCGGGGCTCCGGCACGTAAACCTCGAATAGACTGTTCAAACTCAATTAGGTAATAGTCAAAATTATAAAAACGCTCCTCAAGAGCATCTTTGTAGCTGTTACTAAGCGAAAAGCTATGGCCTTCTTGGGCTAAATTACCCGGTGACTGTTGTTTAGGCAAACCAACCGAGATCCCTCCTTTTAATAACCTGCTTAATGAACCTGTTTTTACATTAATGCCATCGGCAGATAAATCAATTTCAACACCCGTATTGACCCAGAAAATAGAATTTAAGGTGATCAGGTTTTGATAAGGTTCGTTGATGAAAATACCATACTTCATCGCTTGATTCTTCCAATCAAATGTCGCTGTTTCAACTTGACCAATTTTATAATTCTTAAAAAATATACCGGTGCCGACATCCATAACCTCAGCATCATAGCTGAGTAATGAAAAGCGACCGCCTTTGACATCTTTATCAATCAGCGCTGGCTCTTCTTGTAATTTAAAATGCTCTTTTGTTTTACTACTTTCACCTGGTGAAAATTCTAAATATACACCCGATAGTAACGTGCTCATACCGCTGATACCCGTTTCATCAATACGTGGTTTTACTACCCAGATGTTGGCGTCTTCCGTGAGTAAGCCATCATAATGTTTATCAATTTGAGCTCGAGCAATCACACTGTTTTTAGTATCAGAGAGGCGAACGTGATCAATTTGGCCGATTTTCACACTACGTACTTTTATTTCAGTCTTGCCTGCCACGATACCCTCAGCATGAGGCATTGAAATATAAATGGTTGCGCCTTTATTAGCTTGGTATTGGTAAAGCATCCACACACCAACGAGCAAAGCTATAACCGGTATGATCCAAATCGCAGAAATAATAGGTTCTTTTTTTATATTAGCCGTTTCACTCATGCTGTTTCTCTAATTTATGGTCTTTTTATCATTGTTTGGCGAATCCCATAATAGCCGAGGATCAAACGCGTGTGCTGCCAACATTTGGCAAATCACCATGATAGTAAAAAATACAGTGCCTAAACCTGGTGTTACCGACATTAAATTCCCTAGTTGCACTAAGGCTACTAGAATTGCGACAACAAATACATCGATCATGGACCATTTACCAATAAACTCAGTTAATTGATAAACTTTAGTATAGCCCTTTGTTTGGCCGTTAGCGGGTTTGCTAACCAAAAAGCATAAAAATGTTAAAATGAGCGCTTTAGCTAATGGTACTACTACACTCGCTAAAAAAATGATTAATGCAATAGGGTATGAGCCTGCTTGCCACAGTGTTATTACCCCACCAATTAACGTTGAGGGGGATTCATCCCCCAAACTAGTGGTGTACATTATTGGCAATAAATTTGCCGGAATATAACAGGCAATTGAAGTTATTAACCATGCCGTTGCTTTTTGTACGCTGTGGGGGTTTCTGATATGGGTTTTGCTATTACAGCGAGAACAGTATTCGCTATCACTAAGTTGATGGCAGACATGACAGGCTCGAATGTTACTATCTATGGCACGATAAGAAAGTTTTGCGGCTGCAATTTCAGCCTGAGGCTGTACTTGATCCCATAATCGAGCACGATTTAAGTGTGCTAATGAGCCAATATAGAAGAGTACAAACGCGGCATAGGCCCAAAAACTAACGCCAAAGCTGACTTCCGCTAGCGACATTATTTTTACCATGCTGACCAATACACCGATTAAAAATATTTCTGACATTATCCATGGCTCTAGCGCTAAGGTGAATTTGAGTAAGCGTCTGGCAATCGTTTGTGGAAGTACTTTAAGTAAGCCTAAATGCAGTGGGATCAAAATAGTGAGTAATGCCATTGGTAAACCAATAATACTAACATCAATAAAAATGCCTAATAAATCGCTGTCGTAATTAAACAAAATACGAGCAGCATCGGGCAAGGTAATCGTTTGTGTAATACCATTACTACTAAATGAGATAAAGGGATAAAACATACTGCTTAGCAGCATGAGTAAAGCACTGATACTGAGAGCAACAATACGGCTGTCGTAATTTATATTTGTTGCACAAAGCTTACTGTGGCAATGTGGACAAACAGCCATTTGTTTTGCAACTATGTGCGGAATATCAATAATAAGGTCACAATTAGGGCAGGCAGTTTGCAAAATTAATAACCACGTAGAAGTATTTAAGCTCAAGTTTGCATCAATTAACGGTTAAATACAAATGCGAAATTTGTTTAACTAGGCTAGCCTAATAAGAATGTTGTCATGCAATTTTACAGTTGCTAACAAGCATCTACTCAATGGGGCTAAATGAAGTATTTAACAGCGTTTATTTTAATTTTATACAGTTCTTATGCATTGAGCTTAACTGCGCCTAAAGCTAGCGATAGGATCACTGTTGCGGTCAGCCCTTCTTTGCCTCCTTACGTCTTTAGTGAGGATGATACCGGCTTGCAGTTGCAGATTTTAAAATCTGCGTTTAAAGATCAAGGTATAACCAACCTAGATATCGTTTACATGTCTAATAAGCGTGCAGGGCAGTCCTTAGAACAAATGCAGGTCGATATTGCGATGAATTATGCGGGCGTGACGAGCCCTGCTATTTTTTCCAGTCAAAGTCTATTGGCTTATCAAAATGTAGCGGTGAGCCTGCAGAAAAATCATTTTAAAATTAACACTGTGTATGATTTATCGGGTAAGAGTGTTGTCGCCTTTCAAAATGCCACCGAATTTTTGCCGCCACCATTTAAAACATTAACAACTAAACTGAGTTCGTATGAAGAAGTTGTATACCAAGCGGCGCAGGTGGATCATTTAATGAAAGAGTGGGTTGATGTGGTGGTACTAGAGAAACGGGTGTTTTTACATTATTTACAGCAGTATAAAGAATCGCACCCAATTAAGCCTATTACTATACACCCTATATTTCCTGAGGCACCTCGCCCTGCCTACTTTAATAGTAAAGTGCTACAAGAGATTTTTGATACGGGACTTGCCCATATCATTGCAAATGGGCAGTACAGTAAAATTATGGCCTTTGATGGCAGCGATTATGCTCAGGCTGTAGAACCAAACTCAATCAAATAATGCTACTGTTTGGCGGGTAAGCGCAAGCAACTCACCGGATTGTGACCAAATACAGCCATCTTCTAAACCATAACCATCTTTACAGTGGTGAGTTACTGCTTCAAATCCAAGCCACTCGTCGGCTGCCAACTGCGGTGTTTTCACAAACTCTAAATACCACGACATGCTACTGGCGGGCGCTGGTTGGTTAAACATTTGTAATAAAGTAGGCGGCCATGCATCCGTTAAGGCAATAATATGTGCCTCACTTAGTTCTGCTGGCGACTGTTTTAATTTCATCCAGCCGCCTAAATGCGACGTTTGGGCTGCTGTAAACGGCATTGCACCTTGCTGAGGACAAAGCGCGACATGTTGGAAGAATTCCGGCATGGCACCTGACTGAAATGGTAAAGTGTAACGTTCATTAACCGGTTTTAGGCTCATTGTTTTTGTCACTGGTACCTTAATAGCTGAATCTCGCGATTTTGCAAAACACGCTTGTACGACCACGCTTACTTGGCCGTTCTGCAGCGCTTTAGCCAGTACTTGTGTGCTACTTTTTCCTTCCCGTAAAATTTCGACGGAAAGAGAAAAATCAGCATCTGCTAATAAAGGACCTACAAAATTTGTACTAATAGATAACAAACGACGACTTGGTTCTATTTGTTGACGCATTGCCTGATACAGTAATGAGGCTGATAAACCGCCAAAAGCAGTTCGACCTTGGCACCAGTTAGCAGGAAATTGCATTGTTGCGTAAGTTTGCTCTGAAGGGGGAAGCTGACCTATAAGTGCCGCTTGCTGTAGTAGTTGGTCAAAATGCATAGTGATCCTTTGAGACATTTTTTATTTATTAGTGATTTTATAACACAGAAAAACTCATCAGACCAGATTGTGAAATGGCTCCTAATGATGCAAAAAACGTCAATCCACACATTAATTAGGGTTATTTGCAAAATAAATTACAAAAAAGCACTTTTTTTTCATTTTTACAGTTGAATTAAGTTTGTGGCATCCCTATCTACTAGTCATCGAACGTATTAATGAATTTTGAAGTTGGAGATATTTCATGGGTAAAATTATCGGAATCGACTTAGGTACTACTAACTCTTGTGTTGCAGTACTTGATGGTGGCAAAGCACGTGTTATTGAAAACGCGGAAGGCGATCGTACCACTCCGTCTATTATAGCTTATACGCAAGACGGTGAAACTTTAGTAGGTCAATCTGCTAAACGTCAAGCGGTTACTAACCCGACAAACACATTATTTGCAATTAAGCGTTTAATTGGTCGTCGCTTTGAAGACGAAGAAGTACAACGTGATATCGGCATCATGCCTTTTAAAATTATCAAAGCAGATAATGGTGATGCATGGGTTGAAGCGGGCGGCGAAAAACGCGCTGCACCACAAATTTCAGCTGAAGTTTTGAAAAAAATGAAAAAAACAGCTGAAGACTTCTTAGGTGAAGCAGTAACTGAAGCGGTTATTACAGTACCTGCTTACTTTAATGATTCACAACGTCAAGCTACTAAAGATGCTGGGCGTATTGCAGGTCTTGAAGTTAAACGTATCATCAATGAGCCAACTGCTGCTGCCCTTGCTTATGGCATGGACAAAAACAAAGGCGAAAACGTTGTTGCAGTATATGACTTAGGTGGTGGTACTTTCGATTTATCAATCATTGAAATTGATGAAGTTGAAGGTGAGCACACATTTGAAGTACTAGCTACAAATGGCGACACTCACTTAGGTGGTGAAGATTTCGATAACCGCGTAATCAACTATTTAGTTGCTGAATTCAAAAAAGATCAAGGTTTAGACTTAAAAACTGATCCACTTGCAATGCAACGTGTTAAAGAAGCGGCTGAAAAAGCAAAAATTGAATTATCATCTGCACAATCTACAGAAGTAAATCTTCCGTACGTAACTGCTGATGCAACTGGTCCTAAGCACATGAACGTGAAACTAACACGCGCTAAGCTTGAGTCACTAGTTGAAGATTTAGTAATGAAGTCACTAGAGCCATTAAAACGTGCCCTTGCTGATGCTGATTTATCAGTAAGCGACATTGACGACATCATCCTTGTTGGTGGTCAAACACGTATGCCTTTAGTACAAAAAACAGTTGCTGATTTCTTCGGAAAAGAGCCACGTAAAGACGTTAACCCTGATGAAGCAGTAGCCGTGGGCGCAGCGATTCAAGGTGGTGTACTTGCTGGTGATGTGAAAGATGTACTATTACTAGACGTTTCGCCATTATCTCTAGGTATTGAGACTATGGGCTCTGTAATGACTGCGTTAATTGAGAAAAATACGACTATTCCAACGAAGAAATCGCAAACATTCTCAACTGCTGAAGATAATCAAGCCGCAGTAACTATCCATGTCTTACAAGGTGAGCGTAAACGTGCTAGCGACAACAAATCACTAGGTCAATTTAACCTAGAAGGTATTCGTCCAGCACAACGTGGTACACCACAAATCGAAGTTACTTTTGATGTGGACGCTGATGGTATCTTACATGTATCTGCAAAAGATAAAGACACAGGTAAAGAGCAAAAAATCACCATTCAAGCATCTTCAGGCTTAAGCGATGAAGAAGTTGAAAAAATGGTTCGTGATGCCGAAGCACACGCAGAAGACGATAAAAAGTTTGAAGAGTTAGTAGCTGCACGTAACCAAGCTGATGCACTTGTTCACGGTACACGTAAGCAAATTGAAGAAGCGGGTGATGCACTGCCAAGCGAAGACAAAGACGCAATTGAAGCGGCTGTTGTTGACCTTGAAGCTGCGATTAAGAGTGACAAAAAAGACGAGATTGAAGCAAAAACTCAAGCGCTTGCTGAAAAGTCACAAAAGTTAATGGAAATTGCACAAGCTAAAGCACAACAAGGTGGTGACGCCGGTGCCGAGCAGCAACAATCTGCGAAGAAAGATGACGACGTAGTGGATGCTGAGTTCGAAGAAGTTAAAGACGACAAGTAATTGTTGTTAGCGCTTCGCCTAACTGAAAACACGATGACTGATATCGCAATTTAAGTTAGGATGAACAACTAAGGCGCGCGGGCTAAAGCTTGACGCGCCTTTTGCATGTAAATTAGATGATAAATCGATACGATTTATCGATTTATCCGCAGCAATGCTGCAGTAAGAAAAGAGTAGTGTGATAGATATGTCAAAACGCGATTATTATGAAGTCCTTGGAGTGGCAAAAGACGCCAGCGAAAGAGACGTAAAAAAAGCGTATAAACGCTTAGCGATGAAATATCATCCAGATCGTACCGCAGGCGATAAAGAACTTGAAACTAAATTCAAGGAAGTAAAAGAAGCTTACGAGATCCTCACTGACAGTCAAAAACGTCAAATGTATGATCAATACGGCCATGCTGCGTTTGAACAAGGCGGTGGCGGTGGTGGTCATGGCGGCTTTGGTGGCGGCCATGGTGACTTTGGTGATGTATTTGGTGACGTGTTCGGTGATATTTTTGGAGGCGGTGGTGGCCGTCGTCAATCGCGTCAGCAACGAGGTTCAGACCTACGTTACAACATGGACTTAAGCTTAGAAGAAGCGGTTCGTGGTAAAGAAGTAGAAATTAAAGTACCTACGTGGGTGAGCTGTGAGCCATGTGACGGCAGCGGTGCAAAAGCGGGTTCTAAACCGAAAACATGTACGACTTGTCATGGTGCAGGCCAAGTGCAAATGCGCCAAGGTTTTTTTGCTGTGCAACAAACCTGTCCAACCTGTCAGGGCACTGGTCAGATAATTTCTGATCCATGTAATAGCTGTCATGGTCAAGGCCGTGTGGAAAAAACCAAAACATTATCGGTTAAAATCCCAGCCGGGGTTGATACTGGCGACCGCATTCGTTTATCTGGCGAAGGTGAAGCAGGGGTACATGGTGCACCCGCTGGTGACTTGTATGTGCAGGTATCGGTACGTGAACACCGTATCTTTGAGCGTGATGGTAATAACCTATATTGTGAAGTGCCGATTGGGTTTACAACGGCTGCTCTTGGTGGCGAAATTGAAGTACCGACTTTAGATGGTCGTGCTAAATTGAAGATCCCAGCTGAGAGTCAAACGGGCAAAATGTTCCGTATGCGCGGTAAAGGTGTTAAGTCTGTCCGTAGTGGCGCAGTTGGTGACTTGATCTGTAAAGTGGTAATAGAAACACCCGTTAAGTTAAATGAACGCCAACGCGAGTTATTGCAAGAGCTTGAGCAAAGCATGGGTAAGGATGGTTCTAAAAACCGTCCAAAAGAAAAAGGCTTTTTTGATGGTGTAAAAAAGTTCTTTGATGATTTAACTAAGTAATCACTCATTACTTACAAAATGGCGCTAATTAGCGCCATTTTTTATTGGCTAACAAAAGCTTATTAATCTGACAAAAATAAGCGCTTTGTTGACAACCACGCAGTAATACATATTCATAATGCTACCTTTACAGAGCGATTAGGCTCGTTAATCACCTGTCACTTAACGGCTATTTTATCTTATCAAATGAAATTTCGGCCCCTACCTATATGGGTAATTAAATGCCATTGCTGCTTTATTTTGCATTACTTATCGATATGATAATTAGTCTCACTTGCATGATTGAATAATCGGCGTAAAATCAGCGCCATTGATGTATTAAATGAAATGAGATGGCATGTTAACGTTAGACGAATTAGTAATTGGCCAACATGGCTCTGTTGTAAGCATCGATCCTAATGCGAGTTTGTTGCGCCAGAAATTACTTGCAATGGGTTTAACGCCAGGCGCTCCTGTCCACGTATTGCGCTTTTCTCCATTTGGCGATCCGATGATTGTCAAAGTTCGCGGTACCGTTCTTAGTCTTCGTAAATCCGAGGCAAAATCAATTAATTTGGAACTCGCAGTATGAATCCAAACATTGCCGTAATAGGTAACCCAAACTGTGGTAAAACTACACTATTCAACGCGTTAACCGGTAGCAAACAGAAAGTAGGTAACTGGTCAGGGGTGACCATCGATAAGAAAATTGGTCAATTTAAAGTGGCTGATCAGACTGTCGACTTGGTTGATTTGCCCGGCACTTATTCTTTAGATGTAAATGCACAAACCCCTTTAGATGAAAAAATTGCGCGTGATTATGCACTCAGTGGTGAATCACAACTGATCATCAATATTCTTGATGCATCAAATCTTGAACGCAATTTATACCTCACCGCTCAGCTGCTTGAGATGAAAGTACCTTTACTCGTCGTGCTAAATATGGTCGATGTGGCAAAACGAAATGGTTTAGTAACGGATCCAAAGGCGCTAGAAAAGCGACTTGGATGCCCTGTGATTGCCTTAAGTGCAAATAATAAAACAGACATTACTGGTTTAAAAGAGTTTATTGCACAAGGGCTTAAACTTAAAAAAGTATCAATGCATATCCCTAGTTATGAGCAAAAAATAACGCAAGCGGCCAACAACATTGCAGCCAGTTTTACTGCCAATAATAAACCGATAGAAAACATCGACACTGATTGGTTGTCATTGCGGTTATTAGAGCAAGATGAAAGCTGTTTTGGCTATGCTGATAAACAAACACTGGCAGTGGCAAAAGCTGAATTTGAACAGTTTGCCGATCACCATGAACTTGATGTGCTTTTTGCCAATGGTCGTTATGAGTTTGCCCATCAACTGGCTGTACTTGCTCAAAATACTAAAGGCATCGCCTCTGAAACCATTAGTGATAAAATAGATGCGGTAGTGATCAATCGTTTTTTAGGGATCCCAATATTTTTAGGGATCATGTATTTAATGTTTACTGTTGCGGTAAATGTAGGCGGCGCATTTATAGACTTTTTCGATATTGCTGTAGGTGCGATTTTAGTCGATGGCTTTGGTGAAATATTAACTTCATTAGGCGCACCTGATTGGCTACGCGCATTGCTTGCGGACGGTATAGGTGGTGGTATTCAGCTTGTTGCCACCTTTATCCCGGTGATTGGCTTTTTATACTTTTGTTTAGCCTTTATTGAAGATTCAGGTTATATGGCGCGTGCTGCTTTTATCATGGATAGATTAATGCGCGCCATTGGTTTACCGGGTAAAGCGTTTGTGCCTTTAATTGTTGGCTTTGGCTGTAACGTGCCATCAGTAATGGCAACTCGTACTTTAGAAACCCATAAAGATCGCTTACTGACTATTGCCATGTCACCATTTATGTCATGTGGCGCGCGCTTAAGTGTGTATGCCTTGTTTGTCGCTGCCTTTTTTACCACTAATGGCCAAAACTTAGTATTTGCACTGTATATTTTAGGTATTTTTATGGCGGTATTAACCGGTTTGGTACTTAAAAATACCTTGTTTAGTCCAACGCTTACCCCGTTTATTCTCGAATTACCTGCGTATCATATGCCAACGGCAAAAGGCGTACTTTACAAAGCATGGGAGCGCTTAAAAAGCTTTTGTATGCGCGCCGGTAAAACTATAATAGTGGTGTTTGTTATTTTAAAAATATTAAGCTCCATAGGTACTGATTTTACTTTTGGCAATGACAACACAGATAAATCGATGCTCAGTGAAATTTCAAAAATTGCAACACCGGTGTTTGCTCCTATCGGGGTAGAGCAAGATAATTGGCCTGCAACTGTCGGTATTTTTACTGGCGTATTTGCTAAAGAGGCAGTAGTTGGCACTTTAGATAGTTTATATTCAAATTTAGATGGCGTAGCGGCTGTGAATGAAGAGCCAGTTAATGTCATCGATAAAGTGGCTGAAGCATTCGCGAGTATTCCTGCAAACCTAATAGACGTATTTGGTAATTTACTCGATCCACTGGGTTTAAATGTCACTAATGTGAGCGATCAAAGTAGTGCGGCCATTGATCAAGAAGTGAATGTATCGACCTTCGCAACCATGGAAAACCTATTTAGCAGTCAACTTGCTGCATTCAGTTACTTAGTTTTTGTATTGCTTTATACACCGTGTGTGGCGGTGATGGGCGCTATGTACCGAGAAGCTGGAATGAAATGGATGCTATTTGTTGCAACTTGGTCAACAGGGCTTGCTTACATCACAGCCTCTGTGGTGTATCAAGTGGGTAACTTTAAGCAATCTCCGATGTTTTCGGCATTTTGGTTACTCGGGTGCGCTGTCGTTATTGCATTGGCAATAAGCTCTATGCGTATTTATGGTAATAAAATGGCTGCAAAGAGTCGTTTAATCCCTGTTGTTAATATTATTTAGCCAGTATATATAGTTTAAAAAAGAGTACCTTGGTACTCTTTTTTTTGTTAATTTTAAAGCAGTTAACAATTCAATGGAGTTAGTCATGACGCCAGCCACACAATTATTAAAAAAACACAAGGCCACTTTTGAGCTGCTCAGTTATGAGCATAACTCAAGTACACATAGCTTTGGTTTAGAAGCTGTTGAAAAGTTAAATCTAGCCGCTGAGCAGGTTTTCAAAACCTTAGTATTTGAAACCAATGAATTGCAGTTAGTAGTGGCAATTACGCCTGTGAGTCAACAAGTTAACTTAAAGCTCTTAGCAAAAGCATGTGGTGTTAAAAAAGTACATATGGCCGCTGCACAAAAGGTAGAAAATAGCACCGGATATATTCTTGGTGGCGTAAGTCCATTAGGGCAAAAAAAACGCTTAGCAACTTACCTTCATAGTAGCGCAAAGCAGTTTGATATTATTTATGTAAGCGCTGGTAAACGCGGCCTTGAAATTGCACTTGATCCCAATACATTAATAAAACTGTGTAATGGCAAATTAGCTGACTTTTAGTGGTGATTTACAGTGTTAGTTAACAGTCGATAAGCTAACAGTAATACCTTGCACAAACTTTAACATATGTTTATTTTCCCTCATTTTTTTCTATTGTTATTGAGGTTTAATTATTTTAGCGTTTTTTAGTAAAAAAAAATCAACTAAATACTTTTCAGCGTACAAGTGTTAGCTCTTTTTATTCAATGGCTTAGATAGCCTAAAAATAAATAAATTGAAAAAACTGTTAAAAAATTGCTTAGAGTAATTGATCTAAACCATTTTTTATGACGTAATGTAGGTATTATTGTCTGGTCGGATGAGTTGATTATGAGTTTACGTACAAAATTAAAAAAAGTATTACCAAGTATTTCTATCACTGAACAAGAAGCCCTTGATGCGGGTGATGTGTGGTTAGAAGGCTCTATTTACCAAGGTAAGCCTGACTTCAACGCACTTCGCGCAGTCCCTGCTGCTGTATTGAGCGCAGATGAACAAGCATTTATCGACGGCCCATTACAAGAGCTATTGGGTATGATCGACGATACAGAAATTCAAAATGGCATTCATTTACCTGAATACATTTTAGATTTTCTGAAAAAGGAACGTTTCTTTTCACTGATCATTCCTAAATCATTCGGTGGTTTAGAGTTTAGCCCTTACGCAAACTCAACTATCGTTGGCACAATCGCCACTAAAAGTTCTGCTGTTGCAGTAACCGTTATGGTTCCTAACTCGTTAGGCCCTGGTGAGTTACTACTGCACTTTGGTACTAAAGAGCAGCAAGCACATTATTTACCACGCCTAGCCAATGGCCGTGACATTCCATGTTTTGCACTCACTAGCCCAGAGGCTGGTTCTGATGCCGGTGGCATTCCAGATTTAGGCACAGTGACTAAAGGCATGTATAACGGCGAAGAAGTTCTTGGCCTTGAGATCACTTGGGACAAGCGTTATATCACCCTTGCGCCAATTGCCACCGTACTTGGTTTAGCATTTAAAGTGGTTGATCCAAATGGCTTGCTAGGTGGTAAAGAAAACCTCGGTATTACGTGTGCACTTATTCCAAAAGAGCACCCAGGTGTTGAACTTGGTAATCGCCATGATCCAATGGGGATTCGTTTTTACAACGGTACTACGCGTGGCAACAAAGTATTTGTGCCAATGGACTTCATTATTGGTGGGCAAAAGAACATCGGCCGTGGCTGGCAAATGTTGGTTAGCTGTTTAGGTGCTGGCCGAGGTATTTCATTACCTGCATTAGGTGTTAGTTCATCTCAGGTAGCATTTAAAGGTGCCTCTGAATATGCTGCGGTACGTGAGCAATTTGGCTTAGCAATCGGTCAGTTTGAAGGTATTCAAGAAAAACTCGCTGATATTGCTGGTAAAACATACCTGCAAGAAGCAATGCGTGTACTTACAACCGAAGGTTTAGGCATGGGCTTAAAGCCATCGGTTGTGACTGCAATTGCAAAATATCATATGACTGAAATTGGTCGCGACGTGCTTGACTCAGCAATGGATATTCAAGCTGGTAAAGCAATTCAGAACGGCCCGCAAAATACGTTAGCAAGCGGCTATGTTGCACAGCCAATTGCCATCACGGTTGAAGGCGCCAACATTCTTACACGTAACTTGATGATCTTTGGTCAAGGTGTAATGCGTTGTCACCCATATTTACAATCGATGGTTGAATCAATCCACAGCGAAGATAAAAACGCAGATAAAGAATTTAACCGCATTCTACGTAAAACAGTCGGTTATAGCGTAGCAAACAGTTTACGTGCATTTCGTTTAGGCGTATTACCGTTTACTGCCGGTGCTAATTCACCACTTCCAGAAGTACGTGAATATGAAAAAGCAGCTCATAAATTATCAGCTAAATTAGCAGTATATGCAGATTTTTCGTTACTGGTACTCGGCGGAAAACTTAAACAAGCGGAAATGCTATCAGCCCGTTTAGGCGATGTAATGAGCTTCTTATATGCGGCAATGGCATCAATTAAATATTATGAGCAAAAAGTGGCAAGCAGTGAACGCGAGCAAGCAGCGCCATATTTCCACTACGCAACACGTTTTGCATTACAAAGCGCCGAACAAGCATTGCATAAGTTTTTAGACAACTTCCCTGCAAGTGGCACACGTAAGTTTATGCGTTTTATTACCATGAACTATTCGACTAAAATGCCAAAAATTAGCGATGACTTAATTCGCGAATTAGCTACACAGGCGCAACTTGACACGGCATTTAAAAAGCAAATCACACACTTAGTTAAACCTATTGAAGGTGATGGACATTACATTAACGAGCAAGCGTATAAAGCGAAAATGGGCTGTTTAGATTTACTCGCAAAAGTGAAAAAAGCCTTGCGTGCTAAAACAATCAAACCAGGTATTCGTTTTGCACTTACTCTTGATAATGCACTTGTAGCAAATGTAATCACTGAAGAAGAATACGCTAAACTGATTGATTACAACAAAAAACGTGAACGCGCAATTCGTGTTGATGAGTTTGATTTTGATATGAACTTATTAGACGAAAATGCAAAACCGATAAACCCACTGAAAAGTGTTGTTAATCAGTAATATTTTTTAATTCAACAATGTAAGCGCCTGCAGTATAGGCGCTTTTTTTGTGCTAAAAAAACTTAGAATCCATATTTATTCGTTAATAAGACAAGTGTTATTCCGCCGGCACAGTAATATGTTATTCAATTGTAAGTCTATAGGTTGTAAAACTTTATGATTGTATTTGCTGTTAAAAAACGTTAATCTAAGTGCAAATTGTTTTTATTTGACTTGAAGGTCCATGTTTAATCCAACTATTTCTTACATCTCTATGGCAGTTACATTAGCAATGTCGAGTGTAGCTTTTGCAAATGAGCAAGGCACAGAAGAAGCAAATATCGAAAAAATCTCTGTGCTAGGGCAACGGTTAGAATATAATACCAGCGCTACAGGCTTAATGCTTTCAGTGCAACAAACTCCTCAGTCTATCTCTGTAATTGATGCGCAAGCAATTCAAGACTTTGCACTGGATAATGTGGCAGATGTCGTGGGGATGGCTGCGGGGATCAATGTTCAAAAAGCAGAAACCAGCCGTTTTTTCTTTAGCGCACGTGGTAATCCCATTACCAATTTTCAGTATGATGGCTTACCGGTTTTTTATAATAGCTTTTTTTCAGAGGCAGTATCAGACTCCATTCTTTTTGAGCGTGTGGAAGTAGTTAGAGGCGCGACGGGCTTACTATCTGGAGCGGGTGAACCTTCAGCGGCAATCAATTTGATCCGTAAAAAAGCAGGTTTTGAACAACAAGGTTACGTTACTGCGAAAGTTGGTTCATGGCAAAATGTTAGACTTGAAGGTGATTTTAACACGCCACTCAATAGCGATGGCAGTATTCGTGGCCGTGTTGCTGCGAGTATTGATCAAGGTGAAAGCCATGTTGATTTAGCTGAAAAAGATAATCTTCAACTTTATACAACCGTGGGTTTTGATTTAGGCGCGAATACTGAGATGAACATCGGAATAGAGCATGCGAAACGTAGGCCTAAAGGCTCTACATGGGGTGCATTACCTTTATTTTATGCAGATGGCTCCTCTGCTGATGATTTAGCTATATCAAGTACAACGGCAGCAAACTGGACCTATTGGGACCGCGATAATACCAGTGCCTTTGTTAATTTAGCGCATAGCTTTACAAATGGGTGGCAGTTGAGAGCAGAATACGAACGCCGAGATGATAAAATGGATGGCAAACTATTATACTTAAGCGGGCATCCTGATCGAGACACCGGGCTTGGTATGAGTGGTTCGTCAATGATTTATCAAAGTGATCGTACTTTGGATAGTGCGCGCATATACGCAGATGGTCCTTTTGAGTTGTTTTCTCGAGAGCACCGCTTGATTGTTGGGGCTAATTTAAGTGATCAGCATGTCACTTCTGATTCATTTTATGCTATCAGTGGTGATCCCGTTGGAAACTTTTTACAGTGGGATGGCAGTGTATCTGAACCTACTTATGCAGATACGGCTATTACCGGAAAAAATAACGAAGAGCAGGTTGGGGCGTATATTGCTACACAACTGAGTGTAACGGATAAGCTAACCCTTGTTCTAGGGAACCGCTTTAGTCGCTATGATTATGAAAATGAGGTAGACAGTGCTGATAATTACAAACAAACGGGCATTAACACTCCTTATGCGGGACTAGTGTTCTCACCTGTACCTACGGTATCAATTTATACAAGCTACACTGAAATTTTCCAGCCACAAAATGCAAAAGACAAAAATGATCAACGTCTTGACCCTGTTGAAGGCAGTAATTTAGAAGCTGGGGTAAAAAGCACCTGGCTTGATGAACGATTACTTGTTACTGCTGCCGTATTTAAGGTCGAAAAAGATAATGTAGCAGTACTAGACCCTTCATTCACTGAACCATTGCCTGATGGTAGCTTTCCATATATCGGGAAAAAAGGTACGCAGAGTAAAGGTTTTGAGGTGGAAGTTTCAGGACAAGTGACTGATTCATTTAATGCTAATTTCAGCTACGCACATACCAAATCTGAAGATGAAAATGGTGATCCTTTTGCAACACATAACCCAGAGCACTTAGTTAAACTGTCTGGAATGTATGATTATAATGAGGCGTTCAAATTTGGTGTAAATGCACATTGGCAAAATGAAATCTATAATGAAAATGTTGGCCCTAATAATGCCTATCGTGCAGAGCAGGCAAGTTATTGGCTGGTTAATATGATGGCGCGTTACAAGTTTACAGATCAGTTTAGCGGTCAAATGAATATCAACAACGTATTTGATAAAAAGTACTACTCCAGTATTGATTTTTATAACCAAGGCTTCTTTGGCGCACCCCGTAATATTGAAGCTTCAGTAAGGTATCAGTTTTAACCACTCTCTATTTATCATAGCTTACCCCGCAAGTTAAAGCGGGTAAGCTATTCCTTCTTAGGTAGTTTACTTGATTAGATCTAATCACTTTTTGTACTTAAAGTGAGTGGGCAATGTCATTGCTGCCAAACACCAATGTAATCCAAAAAGCCATAAACTTGCGAATGGAAGTAAATCAAAGCCGACTAGTTTTTAGTACATTCAGATCCTAGCATACATGCTTACAATATCGCCAACATCTAGCTACAGAGTTTATTCGTGTCGCTTTGCGATAAGATTTATTGATAAATCTTTATATGTAAACTCGCCAAACGAGTAAGGTAAATTTTTTGTTGATTATTTAAGGTAGTGTTCAGAAGGTAAATGATAGGGTAAAAATAAGTTATTTACTAAGTAAGCTGCACTCGCACCTAGGAATAGTGTGTTTGCTGTTTTCATTAAAATAGACAAAGGATTATAGTCTCATGAAGCAAGTCATGTCTTTTTTTCATTTAGTACTACGATCTTTTCTACCTATTTGCGCGGCGATAACAGCCTTGTTTCTAATCATTTTTGAC
>NZ_JACJFH010000087.1:0-21771 GCF_014164495.1 Pseudoalteromonas sp. SG41-5
TGTACATCTACTTTAAACTCTGCTGGTACAACTTTTAATAGCTTTTTTTCTACTTCAACAACGTTCTTACCCATAGCAAATTTAGTGCGGTTTGATACGCGGTCTATGTGGGTATCTACCGCGATTGTCGGCCAGCCGAAGGCGGTGTTGAGTACCACATTGGCAGTTTTACGGCCAACGCCGGGTAGGGCTTCTAGGGCTTCACGATTCTCAGGCACTTCGCTGTTGTGCTTATCAACTAAAATTTGGCACATTTTGTACACATTGGCAGCTTTAGAATTAAACAAACCGATGGTTTTAATGTAATCGCGAAGTTTATCGTGGCCTAAATCTAAAATTGCTTGCGGCGTATTGGCGACGGGAAAGAGCTTACGGGTGGCTTTATTTACCCCAACGTCAGTTGCTTGTGCTGATAGCGTTACCGCAACTAACAGTTCAAACGGGCTTGAATATTCAAGCTCGGTTTCTGGATGTGGGTTTTGCTCGCGCAAGCGAGAGAGTATTTCGTATCGTTTTTCTTTATTCATGCAACTTAAACGCACAGTAAATACTGTGCGCTTCCCCTTAAGTTAAACTGGTGACCCTTGCTCGTGGGCCTTTTTCGGCCACTGGTGGTGCTACTTGTTTTGCTTTTATTTGCGCATCAATGACATTTTTAGCAGCAATCAGTAAGCCCAAACCTAAAAATGCACCGGGTGGTAAAATAGCGAGCAAAAATTGATTATCAAAACTAAATACTTCAATGCGTAAAACCGATGCCCATGGGCCCAGTAGTAAATCGGCGCCATCAAATAAGGTACCTTGGCCGATCAACTCACGCATTGCGCCAAGCACAACCAGTACTACCATAAAGCCAGAGCCCATCATTAAACCGTCAAACGCTGATAAATGAATCGGATTCTTAGAGGCATACGCTTCAGCGCGGCCGATAATAGCGCAGTTAGTAACTATCAGTGGAATAAATATTCCCAGCGATTGATATAAGCCAAACGTATAGGCATTCATTAATAGCTGCACTATGGTTACAAAGCCTGCGATAAACATCACAAATACAGGAATGCGGATATCTTTTGGCACGAAATTACGCACCGCAGAAATTGTGACGTTCGAGCCAACTAATACCAGCAGAGTGGCTAAACCGAGGCCCATTGCATTGGTTATCGTTGATGTTACGGCCAGTAGTGGGCACAAACCGAGTAATTGCACGAGGGCAGGGTTGTTTTTCCACATTCCTTCGTTAAACAGTTCTTTTAATTGGCTCATGGCTCACCTACTTGGCATGCGTTATCAGCACTAAATACCGCATCGAAATTGTTTTTTGAGAATAACACAGCGTGTTTTACTGAGCCAACCACGGCGCGTGGTGTAATGGTAGCGCCAGTGAATTGATCAAAGTCTCCGCCATCTTTTTTTACAGCCCAGCGAGTATCGTCGTCATCAAGTACAGTTTTATTTTTAAATGAGGTGATCCAAAGAGATTTTTTCATTTCTACTTTATCACCAAGACCAGGCGTTTCTTCGTGTTTAGTAACACGTACTCCGGCAACGTCTCCGTTTGCAAATACGGCAGTTAATAAACTTATATCGCCGCTATAACCTTTTGGCGTCACGTGGCGCATTACTAAAGCAACAGGTTGGCCACCCTTGCGAGCACGATAAACGGTTTGTGGTTTATTACCAAGTAGTGGATCATCAATGATGGCACAATCTTGATAAAGAGTATTATCGTAAAAATCAGGGGCGAGTACATCTTGCAGCTGTAATGAAAGTTGTTTGCGCTCTTGCTCTGCAATACTGTCAGCCGTGAGGTTATGGATAATACCAACAGCACCGGTAGTGAGCAGGGCAAACAGGGCTAAAATAGCGCCATTTTTTGTCATTGATGAAATAATCATTTATTCACCCCATGGCCATAAGTACGTGGTTGAGTGTAATAGTCTATCAGTGGCACGGCCATATTGAGTAGTAACACAGCAAACGCCATGGCATCTGGGTAACCGCCAAAAGTACGGATCAAATAAACTAATAAACCAATCAATGCGCCGTAAATTAACCGGCCGCGATTAGTGGTAGCTGCCGAAACCGGATCCGTGGCTATGAAAAAGGCCCCTAACATGGTTGCACCACTAAATAAATGAAATACCACACCAGGCTCAGTACCAGGTGCTGCGATATAACCAATTGCGCTGCACACAGCAATTGATGCAAGTACACCAACTGGGATATGCCAATTTATAACTTTGGCTTTAATAAGGTATAAGCCACCGATTAAAAAGCCAAGATTTACCCAGCCCCAACCTTGTCCTAGCCAACTATTAAAAATAGCGGCTTGCATGCTTTCAGATACGGTTAAACCATGAGCGATATCAGTCTTGATGGTATCCAAAGGTGTGGCCATTGTTACGCCATCAACCCCAACTCTAAGTTGATCAACACTAAAACCTGCACTGGTAAAGCCATTAAAAATAACGCTAAGCTGTTGAGTAAGACTAATTGGGTTTGCCAGTAAGTCACTAACTGGCATCCAAGTGGTCATTTGCACAGGGAACGAAATAAGCAATAACACGTATGCAGCCATGGCAGGGTTAAATAAATTGAAACCAAGGCCACCATAGAGCTGTTTAACAATGACGATGGCAAAAAAGCTACCGATCACAA
The DNA here is from genome assembly GCF_014164495.1 of Pseudoalteromonas sp. SG41-5. Classification (NCBI taxonomy): domain Bacteria; kingdom Pseudomonadati; phylum Pseudomonadota; class Gammaproteobacteria; order Alteromonadales; family Pseudoalteromonadaceae; genus Pseudoalteromonas; species Pseudoalteromonas sp. SG41-5. Next base: position 2,659 of record NZ_JACJFH010000087.1, read on the forward strand.
TAACCCACCATGGGGCGAGTGGCGGAATACTTAATGCTAATAAGACCGCAGTAAGCCATGCACTGCCATCTCCAAGCGCAGGCCATACAGGGCGCTTGCGAATAAGCATAATAATGGCTTCACTGATACTAACCGTGACTAACGCTAAAATTAGCTGGATCAATACACCCGTACCAAAAAAATACAGTTGTGCGATAAGTCCAGGAATACAGGCTAAGATCACTGTTTGCATCAACCTGCTAAGTGATTTATGACTGTGGCTATGCGGCGAACTGGCCATCGTTAGCTTCATTACTTATCACTTCCTTCTTGTTGTAATTTTTTAGCCTTTGCACGGGCAATCGCAGCGGCAACAGCGGCCTTTTTCTTATCTTGTGCGGTCTGTTCTGGTTTATCTTCAGCGATTTCAGCTTCGTTTATCGCTATAGCCGAAGTTTCATTTTCAGCATCGTCGTTTTCTTCGCTAGCCGCTTGTTCAGCTTTTGCAGCCTTTTTCGCTTTCGCGCTGGCAATTGCGGCAGCGACAGCGGCTTTTTTATCATCGGCAGGTGAGGCTGTAGCGACTTCACTTTCAGAGTTGTCGTTTTCTACGCTTGCTGCTGGTTCAGCCTGTGCTGCCTTTTTTGCTTTAGCACGAGCAATTGCAGCGGCTACAGCGGCTTTTTTATCATCAGTAGGTGCAGCAGTCGTGTTATCGCTTTCATCTTCTGATGCCGCCGCTTTTTTCGCTTTAGCGCGGGCAATCGCAGCGGCCACGGCTGACTTTTTATCATCCGGATCAGCAGCTGTACTGCTTGCGGCTTTTTGCTCTTTGTATTTGCGAGCTTGCTCTTTGCGCGCTGCGCGCTCTAATGCTACGTCACTGTTATCTGGTTCAAGCGTTGCTTCTTGATTTTGTTTTTTAGCTTTGGCGCGAGCAATTGCAGCGGCCACAGCTGATTTGTCGTCATCTTTTGCTGGTTTGTTTTTAACGCGTGCTAGAGCATCGGCAATTTTTTGTTTTTCGTCAGCCGATTTTTCAGCAGCTGGTTTGCGTTTATGGCGATTTTGTCGTGCTTCTTGCTCCCGCTCTAGGCGTTGTTTTCGAAGTTCAAAGCGCTCTTTCGCACGTTCAGCTTTAACTTGCTCAGCTTGCTGTTCTTTTATTTCAACTTTAGCCACACGGTAATACTGCACCAGCGGAATTTCACTTGGGCACACATACGCGCAAGCACCGCATTCAATACAATCAAACAGGTTATGCTCTTTCAGTTTGTCGTATTCTTTTGATTTAGCAAACCATTGTAGTTGCTGAGGCAACAGTGAAGCAGGGCAGGCATCAGCACAAGCACTACAACGAATACAGGCTTTTTCAGGGCCGGGCTCTGCCAGCTCATCATGATCTGGGGCTAAAATACAGTTAGTGGTTTTTACCACGCCGATACGCACCGTTGGCAAAGTAAAGCCCATCATAGGGCCGCCCATTACAACGCGTTGCTGTGGCACTGGTGAAAAGCCTTGGCAATCAAGTAGATGTTTTATTTCAGTGCCTAATAAAGCCCATACATTACCCGGATTATGAATTGTATTACCTGTTACCGTAATAACACGTTCAATTAGTGGCTTACCTTCATAGACAGCTTGATGAACAGCAAATAAAGTGCCGACGTTTTGTACTAACACACCGATATCTGCTGGAATTCCCCCACTAGGGACTTCTTTATTGGTAAGTAGCTTAATTAATTGCTTTTCACCACCAGAAGGATAAACAGTAGGAACTGTTTGAATGATTATTTTGTCATTATACTCAGCCGCTGCCTGCATGGCTGCGATGGCCTCTGGTTTGTTATCTTCTATACCAACGATAGTAAGTGTTGGTGTAAGCAATTGCTGCATGATCTCTATGCCAGCAATAATGCCTGCAGCATGCTCACGCATTAGTACATCATCAGCAGTAATATAGGGCTCACATTCCACTGCATTAACAATAAAATACTCAATTGCTTTGCGACTATCTGCTTTAATATAAGTTGGGAATCCTGCACCGCCCATACCGGCAATACCACGGTCATGAATAATATCGATAAGTTGCTCGTGAGAAAGCTGGCTTGGTGTTGTCACCGGTGCTAACGCACACCAGCTATCTTGGCCATCGGGCTCAATAATTACACACAATTCAGGCAATGCCGATGGATGCGCAGACGGCATTTGGCAAATATCAGTAATAGTACCAGAAGTCGGGGCGTGTATTGGCACCGACCAATTCGCAACAGGCTTTGTAAGTGCTTGCCCTTTAAGTACCTGTTGGCCTTTTTCGACGATCAGTTGACCGTTAGCACCAATATGTTGTTTTAATGGCACAACGAGTTTGTCAGGCAAAGGTAAACGGGCGATTGCTTGACTGTTGGAAATTGTTTTTTGTCCCGGTGGATGAATGCCACCTGGAAACGGCCACACTTTACCTTGTTTTATCTGTGCGATTAGCTTTTCCATAGGGAGCCCTTAATCAATCTGTGTTACTGGAATTGCATCTAGTTGCCATTTCCACGTTTGCTTAGTGGTTTCTACAGGCAGCATATCAATACAGTCAACAGGACAAGGTTCAACACATAAGTCACAACCCGTACATTCATCAATTAAAACAGTATGCATTTGGCGCGTGGCACCAACAATGGCATCGACAGGACAAGCTTGAATACATTTGGTACAACCAATACATTCATCTTCACGTATATAGGCAACGGTTTTTATCGGTTCAGCTTGTTCGCCACCGGCAAGGGGTTTAGCTTCAACACCCATTAAGTCAGCTAATTTTTTTACTGTCGCATCGCCACCTGGTGGGCATTTATTAATTTCATCGCCATTGGCGATGGCTTCTGCATAAGGGCGACAACCCGGATAGCCACACTGGCCGCACTGTGTTTGCGGTAATATAGTATCGATCTGTTCAACAATCGGATTACTTTGCACTCGATAGCGCACAGCAGCAAATCCTAAGATCAAACCAAAAATGAGTGCTAGGGTTCCCAGCGCAATCAAGGCATAAAACAAGGTCATGTTAAAACTTCACTAATCCTGTAAAGCCCATAAAGGCCATCGACATTAAGCCTGCGGTGATCATCGCAATCGATGCGCCTTTAAAGGGGGTCGGTACGTCAGCAGCGGTTAAGCGTTCACGAAGAGCTGCAAATAATACCAGTACCATAGAAAAACCAACAGCAGCGCCAAAGCCATATACTGCAGATTGTAAAAACGTATGATCCTCTTTGACATTTAGTAACGCAACACCTAAGACCGCACAGTTTGTGGTGATCAAAGGTAAAAATATACCGAGTAAGCGATACAGCGTAGGGCTGGTTTTTCTGACTACCATTTCGGTAAACTGAACCACCACAGCAATCACTAAAATAAAGCTTAGAGTACGTAAATACGTGATATCAAGTGGGATCAAAATATATTGATTAACTAGATAGCTTGTTACAGAGGCAAGTGTTAACACAAAAGTGGTCGCAAGTGACATGCCTATAGCTGTATCCAGTTTGCCAGATACACCCATAAACGGGCATAGACCTAAAAATTGTACTAACACAAAGTTATTAACCAGTACTGTGCCGATCAACAGCAATACATATTCTGTCATGTTCGCCTCAAGCTATAATAAACGCCGACATTATCCTTTTTTATTGGCTGTTTAACAACACGTAGAAGGTAAATAAACGGCTCATTTAATAATGATAGTGAATTGCATTTAGAATTTTATAGCATGATAAATAAAGATTAACTGTTCATTAACCTAGTTACTGACATTTGGAATGATAAAGCAGATCGGGGGAGGGGGAAATAAACTACTAGAAAACTAAAAAGGTGCTAAAAGCACCTTTTAGATTGATTAAATATCTTTTGGCTTTTCGATGTAATAACCTTGCACACCATCAAGGCATAAAGTTTCAATAATGTGTTTTTCTTCTTGGCTTTCAACACCCTCAGCAAAAACACTAACACCAATTCGATGCGCGAGGTCGACCATTAAACGCATAAAGTATTGGTTATTTTTATCTTCTTCAAGGCCGCGAGTATAGCTTGCATCCATTTTGATAAAGTCAGGTTTTAAATCGCGGAAAAACTTAAACGAGGTTAAACCAACACCAAATCGTTCTACCGTGATCCGAGCACCAACACGGTGGATCATATCTATAAAGCGTTTACTGGCTTTAATATTTTGCTGTAAGCCAAATTCACTCACTTCGAATACCAGTTTTGAGGCAATATTTGTGTCTTTTAATAAACGTCGCTCTAGCCAAATTACAAACTGATCATTGTGTGCGCTTGAGGCGGTAACATTCAAACCAAAGAATTTTTCAGAGAAATTACGGCTCTTAATTTTTTCCAGTGATGAATTAATGATTAACTGATCAATTTCCATCGCCATATCAAGCTTTTCAGCCATAGCTAAAAATGAAGCGGTAGGCAATACTTGGTTTTCTGTTGTTTTAAAGCGCACTTGAATTTCAGCGTAGGCCTTCATGCTTTTACCAATTGGCATAATGTTTTGCATTACCAAATGTACACGCTCAGCTTCAATGACTTCATTAATCACTTTACGCCAGTTTTGATTGCCAAATCCTGCACTTACATTATTAACTAAATCAGTTTCGCGTTGTATATGCCAGGCGTTAGCTTGTTTTGATTGGGCCATGCTCATAGCATTGTCTACTATCGAAAGTAGCTCACCTAAGGGTTTGCCTTTTTCATAAGCGACGATCCCAGTATTTGCTACTGAGCTTAATTCTTGGTTTTGCTGATATTGAGTAAATCGAGATTGTAAGTTATCACCAAAACGTTCAGATTCCTTGAGAGGAGTGTTAGGCAGCACAATCGCGAAATCTGAGCTATTCAAACGAAAAACTTTACTGCCTGTATATGTGCCGCTGATATGTTTAATAATATCAGCCACAGCTTTGACATACTCGTCACCTTTTTGGTAACCACGAGTTTGGTTGATTGCTTGTAATTCACTACAACGAACCATCGCCAAAGAGCCAAAGGTGCTTTTTTCACTGCTTTCAATGTACTTCTCATAATATTCAACAAACATATTACGGTTGCCAAGTTCAGTAACTACATCTTTATAAGCTTCTTGCTTGATAGAATGTGCGGCATTTTGAATATCATCATGCTTACTTTGTAAAAAGTGCGACAGGCGATTAAAGCTCGGCACTAGGTCAACGCCCAGTTGTTTTATTTTGCTGCTATTAATTGCTGTTTCAAGACCGTTGTTGACTTGATTTTGATTGATATAAACATCAATTATCTCAGCCACTGTCATGCTTATATTTCTATTTAGCTTACTAAACATGGTTTTCATAAACACAATGGGAATAATTGCCATTAAACCTGACACTAAAATAACAATAAACAACGCTTGTTGGAGTATCAACCCAAGGTTATTGGCATTAATAGTAAATTCAACTTTGATATCAGACGCTTGATTAACAGCAAATTGAGGACGGATAGAGTTAAAGCTGGTGTTAACCAATTGCGCAATGGCTGGTAATGAAGTAGGGGATGTAATATTTATAAGTTCTTTACCTTGCTGATCACGCAAAATAAATGAAGAAAAAGTATTACCGTCAGCAAGCACTTGCTGAAGTTTATCTGGTGCTATATCGACAATAGAATGTTTACTAATATAGTTGTTTACCACTGATTGCGTTTTATGTTGTGCATCGCTTACTGCGTTGTCAAACGCTGACGCAACAAAATAGCCACCAATACTTGCAAACAACAGCCAAGATATTAATTGAATAAATATGAGTTTTTTGAAACCAGCCATGTCTTATTCTTTTTAGTAGATCAAAGGGAAGGAATCAGATCCTTGATTAATCAAATTATTTTACACTTATTAAATGTGTATTAAAAAGAAATATTTTGATTGTAGTAGAGTAGTGGAATTGTTTAGGAAAGTCTAATTGATTCTTTAAGTTGGCTCCCCCTCCCCGACTCGAACGGGGGACCTGCGGATTAACAGTCCGTCGCTCTAACCAACTGAGCTAAGGGGGAACTACGATACTTAAATTTTATATGATTTGGCTCCCCCTCCCCGACTCGAACGGGGGACCTGCGGATTAACAGTCCGTCGCTCTAACCAACTGAGCTAAGGGGGAACAATAATCATATTACATAAACTTGGCTCCCCCTCCCCGACTCGAACGGGGGACCTGCGGATTAACAGTCCGTCGCTCTAACCAACTGAGCTAAGGGGGAATCGTTTATGGCTGAAAAGACTGGCTCCCCCTCCCCGACTCGAACGGGGGACCTGCGGATTAACAGTCCGTCGCTCTAACCAACTGAGCTAAGGGGGAAGCGTATGTGCCTTTCAACGGGGCGAAATATTAATGACCGCGCTGCAAAGTGTCAACACATAAAACCGGATAAACAAAAAAAAGCAGTCTGTTCGATGTTTTTATGTTCGATCTGGCTGTTTTGTGGCTTTTTTTCTCTTCATTTAAGCCGTGTAAATCGAGACGCGTGATAAAATCTCGGTTTTCAACGACTAAAAAACAAACAAGTTAACCGCCAGACAAATTATAAAAGTGATCATTTATCTAGTTTTGTACGAATAAATTTATGAAATGTACTTTTTTAACGTTAGCTAATAAAAGCGCAAATTCGCAATAATTAAATTTACTTATGCATTTAATTAGTCGTTAACGAAAAATGCCGAGAAAAAAATGACATACAGATCTGAACCCTTAGTTTAGCGACTTAATACCCATGAGAATAGCAAGGAAATATATATATATTGTTTTATTTCATTTAGTTATATTTATTTTTTCATATTGAATGGGCGTTTAAATAAATGTGACAGGTCATTGGTACAGGGGTTGAGTATGTTTTATGAGCTATTTAACTCAAATTGTCTAAAGTTAGTATTTGCCAACATTGCCGTTAGCGTGTTTAAGCCGTCCCTTTGCACGCCTTTATTAACGTGGCTTTGCAAGAGTTATCCACGGTTTCTGTGGATAACTCTGTTTATGAAACTTTAAGAACGTTGGCAGAGCCATATTTTTAGGGCACTGTGAGGATATCAAGCATTTAAAACAGTTTTTTTATCTCATTTTAAAACAATGACTTGAAAAAATAAGCTGAAAAGAGCTTCGTTGATGAGTAAATTTATTCGTAACGATTCGATTAGCGCAATTTTTGTGTAAAAATGCAGCACCAGTCGCGATGTTTTTGTGATAAAGGTTATAAAAATGTATTTTTATTGTTTTTAGTAGAGGTTCGAAGTGAAATCGTCGCTAAACACGTAAAAAGAACACTTTTCTATGGTTTTTTAGGCGTTTTTGTAATCAATTTATAATCACTTGATAAATGCGTGGCTTGAAAAGCCCTGATGCTTTAAAATACCACGCTTAATAAAAGAGGTTTATTTATTCCCATGCGCGCAACTTTGCAGAGCAACTCAGCTCCCGATTTATTAAACGATCCAATAGTACCGACCTTGAAGAAAATGACTGTGCCGATGATTTTCGGCATGATCACGTTAATGATGTTCAATATTGTCGATACATTTTTTATTAGCTTATTGGGAACTGAGCCATTAGCTGCTGTCAGTTTTACTTTTCCGGTAACCTTCACCGTGATCAGCCTAGCTATTGGTTTGGGTATCGGTACGTCAGCGGTTATTGCCAAGGCATTGGGTAGTAATAATATTGAAGAAGCACGTTTTGATGCCAGCATCGCATTATTAATTGCAGTGGTGATGGTGGTATGTTTATCGCTATTTGGTTATCTGTTTATTTCCCCGATATTTAAATTGCTGGGAGCAGGGGAGCAAGTGTTGCCGCTGATCCATGAGTATATGAGTGTGTGGTTTTTAGGCAGTGTATTTTTAATTACCCCTATGGTTGGTAACTCAGTGTTACGTGCCAGCGGTGACACTAAAACGCCTAGCATAGTGATGGGGGGAGCGGGGCTTATCAATGCCGTGCTCGACCCAATATTGATTTTTGGCTTTGGGCCAATTCCTGCATTTGGCATTAAAGGCGCTGCGATTGCCAGCGTCATTGCATGGTCGGTAGCCGTTGTCATTATTTTATATTTGCTAGCAGTAAAAAAAGGCTTGCTGAGCCTAAATGCAAATAACCAAACCCCATTAAGCTCTATTCGAAAAATTCTTAAAATTGGTTTGCCAGCGGCAGGTGCAAATATGTTAACACCAGTTGCAATGGCGGTGATGATTGCCATGGTTGCCCATCATGGACCTGAGGCTGTTGCTGCTTTTGGCGTAGGCAGTCGTATTGAATCAATTGCCAGTCTGGTGGTGTTAGCTTTATCGATGACGTTACCGCCGTTTATTAGCCAAAACTTTGGTGCTGGTAAACTCAACCGTGTTAAAGAGGCGTACACCACAACATTAAAATTTGTGATGATTTGGCAGTTTATTATTTATTTACTGCTCATTGCATTTTCAGGAGTGATCAGTGAGTTGTTTGGTAAAGAGCAGATGGTTATCGATGTGATCAAATTATTTATTTTTACCTTGCCGCTAAGTTACGGTTTGCAAGGGATAATTATTTTGTCTAATTCATCGTTCAATGCCTTACACAAACCAATGAATGCATTAATTCTAAGTGTGATCCGATTATTTATTTTTTATATTCCATTTGCTTATGTCGGTAATTTATATGCCGGTTTACCAGGCTTGCTGATCGGCGCAGCGCTGGGTAATTTATTTACTGCAATAATAGCTTATAAATGGTTTATCAAAGAGCTGAATATGATCAGTAACCAAGCTGTACAGGAGTGCCAAGCATGAGCGACCATTTTCAACTGGTATCTAAATTTAAACCTGCGGGGGATCAACCCACCGCTATTGCGCAGTTATGTGAAGGATTAGAAGCCGGACTTGCTCATCAAACATTATTAGGGGCAACAGGCACTGGTAAAACATTTACCATGGCTAATATTATCAATGATTTGAATCGCCCAACGATCATTATGGCGCATAATAAAACCTTAGCAGCGCAGTTATATGGCGAAATGAAAGAGTTTTTTCCGCACAACGCGGTCGAATATTTTGTTTCGTATTATGATTACTATCAGCCAGAAGCGTATGTTGTTGCAAGCGATACCTTTATTGAAAAAGATGCCTCGATAAACGAACACATAGAGCAGATGCGCCTAAGTGCTACCAAAGCGCTATTAGAGCGTAGGGATACAATTATAGTGGCATCAGTATCAGCCATATATGGTTTGGGCGATCCAAAATCATACATGAAGATGATGCTGTTGTTAAAAGTGGGCGAAAAAGTTGATCAACGCGATATGCTGCGCCGACTAGCTGAAATTCAATATACGCGAAATGATATTGATTTTAGCCGCGGTACGTATCGGGTTCGCGGTGAAGTTGTGGATATATTCCCTGCTGAGTCAGACACTTTTGCAGTGCGTGTAGAAATGTTTGATGACGAAATAGAACGGCTAAGTATTTTTGACCCGCTTACCGGCGCGGTTGAAAAACACATAGTCCGCGCAACTATCTATCCTAAAACGCACTATGTGACACCCAGAGATAAAATTCTTGATGCGGTTGAGCATATTAAAGCTGAATTAAAAGACCGTCGTGCGCAGTTACTCAGTGCTAATAAACTGGTCGAAGAGCAACGCGTGGCACAACGTACACAATACGATATTGAAATGATGACCGAGCTTGGTTATTGCTCTGGCATCGAAAACTACAGCCGATATTTATCTGGCCGCACGCCGGGCGATCCACCGCCAACCTTGCTTGATTATCTTCCTGAAGATGCGTTAATGATTATTGACGAATCTCACGTTACGGTATCGCAAATCGGCGCTATGTATAAAGGCGATCGTAGCCGTAAAGAAAATCTCGTGGAATACGGTTTTCGTATGCCGTCAGCGATGGATAACCGGCCACTACGCTTTGAAGAATTTGAAGCCATAGCACCGCAAACAATTTATGTATCAGCAACCCCGGGTGATTTTGAACTTGAACGTTGTGGAGATGATATTGCCGAGCAGGTTATTCGCCCCACAGGATTACTCGATCCACAAATTGAAGTACGCCCAGTGGCAACTCAAGTTGATGACTTATTGTCAGAGATATATAAACGCGTAGCAATTGATGAACGTGTGCTAGTGACCACACTTACTAAGCGCATGGCTGAAGATTTAACGGATTACTTATCTGAACATGATGTAAAAGTGCGTTACTTGCATTCGGATATCGATACCGTTGAACGGGTCGAAATTATTCGTGATTTTCGCGCTGGGGTGTTTGATGTGTTAGTGGGCATTAACTTACTGCGTGAAGGTTTAGATATGCCAGAAGTATCGCTAGTTGCGATACTTGATGCTGATAAAGAGGGCTTTTTACGTTCGGCTCGCGCATTAATTCAAACCATTGGTCGTGCGGCTCGTCACTTAAATGGTCGGGCAATTTTATACGGTGATCGAGTCACTAAATCAATGGCCAAAGCTATTGATGAAACTCAGCGTCGCCGCGATATTCAACACGCTTACAATATTAAGCATGGCCTTGAACCACAAGCCTTATTGAAGAAAATTACTGACATTATGGATGTTGGTGAGCGAGCCGGGCCACAAGATAATTTACAGCTGATCCGAAAACAAAGTAAGCAAGTGCTCAGTGCAAAAGAGATCGCAGTGCAAATTAAGCAACTCGAAACCAAAATGCATGCATACGCAAGTGATTTAGAATTTGAAAAAGCCGCATCCGTTCGTGATGAAATCCATGAATTACAACAACAGTTAATTAAAAATGCATAATTTTACGCCCCTTATTACAGCACTTGAAAGTGCGCCCTTAGCAGACAATGAACTTTGTCGTGTGTTTCATGGCCGCGGTCACACTACCGAGCATTTGAGTCATCTAAATATCGACTTTTACCCGCCGTGTTTATTTTTAGTGTCGTACGACGAAGTTGACGCACAAACGCTAACGCAATTAAGTGAGCAGCTTTGGCAATGGGCACAACAACACGCTAAAGAATTAATCACCTCGTTGGTATTTCAACAACGCGCCGGACAACAAACTGAAAATAAACTGTTATTTGGTCAACTACCGAGCCCGCATAGTGTTAAAGAAGGTGACAGTGAGTTTTTAGTGGATTTAATGAGCCGTCAAAATACCGGTATATTCCCTGATATGCGCCGTGGTCGGGAGTTTGTGCAAGTCCATAGTAAACACGCTAAGGTATTGAATTTATTTTCATATACCTGTGGGTTTTCGGTTGCTGCAATGCGTGGCGGTGCCGATAGTGTGATCAACATGGATATGAATAAAGGGGTACTGCGCACCGGTAAGCAAAATCATCAACTTAATGGCTTTGACCGCGGTGTGAGCTTTTTACCGCACGATATATTAAAGTCGTTTGGTAAACTTAAAAAGGCTGGCCCTTTTGATTTAATTATTGTTGATCCGCCAAGCTTTCAAAAAGGCAGTTTCATTTTAACTAAAGATTATCAAAAAGTGCTGCGCCGCTTACCTGAACTGCTCAATGACCATACTCAATTGCTGTTATGTGCTAACAGTCCAGAGCTAAGTGAAGCGTCATTTAAAGCGCTGATAGACGAACACACTCAAGGTGCGATTGAATTTGTAGAGCGCCTAGCGCCGACCCATGGTTTTGTTGATGTTGATAGCGACCGTAGCTTAAAAGCATTGATCTATAAAACGGCTCAAGTTTAGCTTTAAATGAAACTAAGTAGCCGCCTCAGTGCAATCGATTCGTTGATCTGCGCGCCGTATGATGTAATTTGGGACTGTTGTTGTGACCACGGTTTGCTTGGTATGGCGCTTTTAAAGCGGGCAGCCGCCAAGCAAATAAACTTTGTTGATATAGTGCCTACGTTAATGGACGAGCTTGAACACACGCTTACGCGTTTTAGTGATCAGCAAGCAGCTTGCCAATGGCAAGTATTATGTCAGGATGTAGCTACAATTGAGCTGCAGCCATCAGCCAAACAGCTGATCATTATCGCCGGAGTCGGTGGAGAATTACTGCTGAGGCTAGTACAAAAAATGGTTGCTAATTGCCCTGAAAAGCTTCGTGAACAACTCAGTTTTATTGTTTGTCCGGTGCATCATACCTATACCTTACGACAAGGTTTACAGGCGTTAGGTTTAGGACTTATCAAAGAACAACTGGTGCAAGAAAACAACCGTTTTTACGAAGTGATACAGCTAAGTTTTACCAGTAATACTGCGTTGAGTGTTACTGGTAGTCAGATGTGGGACAATGCTGAGCAAATGCACGAATTGTATCTGCAACAATTAGTTGCGCACTATACTCGGATGTTGAACAAAGACCGTACATATTTTCAACATGTGCTCGATGATTATCAAAAAATATCGCTAAATTAAACGCAGCACTGTGATCTATCGACTAGCGTTACAGCGTAAATAACTCATCTTCAGCGCTTTGTGTTAGCGAGTTTACTTGGTTTAGTTATGTCAGATAAAAATAACCACTTTACATCAGTCAAATATACTCATAATGAGCTGCTATATAATTGTGAGCAGCCAATTGCTTATGCACCCATCGTGCAATTGAGTAACGCGAGCTGGGTAGTGCCGCAACATTTTTTACGTTATCAACATACCCTCGAAAGCGTGAACGAAACCCTTGATAAAATTGAGTTTTCAACTCACTTTCGGGTGCTCGCCGCAAAGCAGAATGAGCAAATTTATTTACAAGTGGCCATTCTTAGTCCAGATAATTACCGCAGCACCAAGGCCAAGGCAAAAAAGTTATTATTTGGCCGGCGCTGGTTTGTGGAAGAAAACTTACCTACCTCGGAATTGATCCAAACCGCTTTTTTAGCGTTAAAAATAGCCCGTGAACACGAAGTAAGAGAACTATTTCAACTCGATAGTGAGCAGGGCAGCAGCACGCCGTTTAATAACCATCATGATTTGCCTTTACTAGCACAAAACCCGCAATTAACCATGGTTGCTAATTATCAACCGCAAAGTGTCATAAAGTTACTTGCTAGATGTTCATTTGCCGGAGCTGCACTGACTTTAATTGCACAACAAAAAATTGCCGATGAGCACATACTTTACACTCTGCGGCTCAATTGTACTGACTGTCAGTTAAGCGAATTTAACGCAAAAACAGTGATTTTTTTAGCCGCAGATACATCTGCAAATGCTTTTTTGCATGGCTTGATGACCGCGTTGGTAGCGATCAGTAATGATTATGTGAATGAGCAATTTAAATATGCAGGTTTTGCGCGCTTTAGTAAAAACGTTAATGTAGAGCAAATCGGGGCATTGAGTATTGTGTTGCGTTCGCAGCATGCGTTGCAATTATGCGAACTTGGCAAACAACATGCCGATCAATTAAATTTTGAAATTGACAGCTCTCGTGCTCCACAAGGATGCGGGCAAGTGATCTGTGGGTTTTTAGCCGCTCATGGAATTGAGCAGCCAGAAAACGCGCATTTATATCCAGATTACTTGCAAGCGCTTTAAACGCGGCAAATTTACAGTTTATTGATTTCTTGTTTTACGCTGTAACTTGGATCAGTCACGATAGCTTCTAATGTTTGTACACGCTCTTTTAACGCAAGCATTTCAGTAGTAACAGCAGCAATTTGATTATTCGACTCTTTGTTATCGGTGAGTGTACGGTGTTTAAACTCTAAATGTTTTTTATACATATCGTACATTACCCCAAACCCAACAGAGATAAATACGATCATGACTACCATAGTAGTTCCTGACATGGTGTATTCCTTATTATTTTATATAGTGTGTAAAGTATAACCAGAATGCGCAAATGATGAAGCTGACAATTGTAACTTTATTTGTATCAACATGACCCTCTGCAGTATATTCATCAGTGATACAGTGTGATGAGTGTTTAATTGCAGCATTAACTAATTTTAACAACGACAGTGAGTTACTATGCTAAATAATAAAATCCCTCCGATTATTATAGTGCTTTTTTTTGCTGTGCTGATGGCGGTAATTGCCCACTACAGTGTGATTGATTTCACCACATTTATTTTTTATGTAGCGGTTATTTTACTCACCATAGGCTGTATTTTTTGTATTGCAGGGATAGTTAGTTTTCGCTTAGCAAAAACCACTGTAAACCCAAGTAAACCAGATCAAGCGTCAGCACTGGTTACCACGGGTGTGTACAAAGTTTCACGTAATCCAATGTATGTTGGTTTTGCTTTTATACTGGCAGGTTGGGGAGTGTGGTTAACATCACTGTGGGCGTTATTGTGTGTGCTGGGCTTTATTTGTTACTTAACTTGGTTTCAAATTATTCCAGAGGAGCGGGCTCTATTAAAAATATTTGGTCAAGGGTACAGCGATTACAAGTCTCGGGTAAAACGTTGGCTGTAAACTTATTTCAGTTAATAATAAAAAGGCTATCGCGATGATAGCCTTTTTTAATGTGGGTTATTCGTACTCGATTGGATCGGTAATGTTATTAAGGCTAAATGCCTCTAAGCGCTCTTGGCAGGCACCACATTTTCCACAGGCTTTTTCACGGCCATTATAGCAAGTCCACGTTTGGCTGTAGTCCAAGCCCATTTTTAAACCATCAGTAAGAATATCAATTTTGGTGTCATTTAAATACGGACTGAAAATTTCCACCGCGTCGTAATTAGCAATACGACATAAATCATCCATCTTTTGCACAAATTCAGGACGGCAATCTGGGTAAATAGCATGATCCCCAGAGTGAGCACCGTAATACACTTGGCTTGCTTTGAGTGATACAGCGTAACCCACAGCCAGTGACAGCAAAATCATGTTGCGATTAGGCACTATGGTGCTTTTCATGTTTTCGGCTTCGTAGTGGCCTTCTGGGACATCAATATCATCAGTTAACGATGAGCCACCAATTAACTGATTGATCGCAGAAATATCAACTATCTTATGCGGTACGCCAAGCTTTTCACAAACACTGGCTGCAACTTTAAGCTCTTTTACATGACGCTGACCATAGTCAAATGACAGGGCATATACCTCGCGGCCTTGCTGCAGGGCTTTATTTAATACGGTAAATGAATCCATACCGCCGGAGTAAATCACAACTACTTTTTGCGTCATAACTGTTTTGCTCTTAGTTTTAATAGAGGTTTATATCAGGGCGCGATATACTACACGGCTGGGGCATAAATAACAATTTTCGACCGTGTTTTTTGATTTTTTAAACTATGTTTATGCTCGTAATTAATGCCAAGTAGTGAGTGAGACTCTTTTGTACAAAATTAATGAAATATTTGAAACCATTCAAGGCGAAGCGAGCTTTACCGGCACGCCTTCAATATTTTTACGTTTACAAGGCTGCCCCGTAGGTTGCGCTTGGTGTGACACTAAGCAAACGTGGGAAGTTGATAATGTGTATAAAGTATCACTGGACGACACGGTTGAGAAAAAGGCCGATTCAGATCACTGGGCGGACGCATCAGCTGAGCAAATATTTAACTTGTTTGTCGATCGTGCTTATCGTGCCAAGCATGTAGTGATCACCGGCGGTGAGCCATGCATGTACGACTTAAACCCGGTGTGCGAATTACTTCATGCTAACGGCTACAGCACACAAATAGAAACCAGCGGCACTTTTGAGATTTTAGCCCCAGCACAAACTTGGGTGACGGTATCACCGAAAATTAATATGCGTGGCGGCTACGACGTACTTACTTCAGCCATGCAACGCGCCGATGAAATAAAACACCCAATCGCGATGCAAAAACACGTTGTAGAGCTTGAAGAGTTATTTGCAAAAACAGACGTTACCCCCAAGCTTGTTTACCTGCAACCAATTAGCCAAAAAGTCTCTGCAACTAAGTTGGCAATTGAAACCTGTATTGAAAAAAACTGGCGCTTATCAGTGCAAGTTCATAAGTATTTAGGAATAAACTAAAACTGCCAGCGGTAAGCTTTAAGTTAATGTGTAAATTAAACGTTGGGTTGAGTAAAACGAAACCCAACAAATCTCTTTTCGTTCAATCAGCTTCGTTAATGGTGATAATTAGTTTATTATGCGCGACTTAAAATACTCTACTCCAAACCACTAGGCTGATATGTCCGCGAACGCTCTATACACAGACCTTTCTGATTACTATGACTTAATGTGCGCAGATATAGATTATCAAGCCCAAAGCTATTTTATTCATAGGCTACAGCAAATATTTGGTAATAAGGGAAATACGCATCTTGATTTAGCATGCGGCACGGGCCCACATGTTCGTCATTTTATTGATTATGGTTATCAAAGTAGTGGGCTTGATATAAATCAACCCATGCTAGATAGAGCAACTATTCGTTGCCCAGAAGCGCAATTTTCATTGCAGAATATGAGTGAGTTTGTGATCCCTGAGCAAGTGGATTTAATTACCTGCTTCTTGTATTCAATCCACTACTGCGACGGCATTAATAAATTAACAGACTGTATTACAAGCGTACACCATGCACTAAAAGCCGGTGGTATATTTTGCTTTAACGTTGTTGATAAAAATCACATCGATAACGATTCATTTGTAGAGCATACTGCTGAAAACGCGGGCAGCTTATTCACATTCCGCTCTGGTTGGAATTACAGTGGCAGTGGCGAAAAACAGTCATTAAAGCTCAGTATAAATAAAGCAACAGCAGACGAAACATTTGTATGGCACGACGAGCACCCAATGGTCGCTGTTAGTTTTGCCCAGTTAAAAGAAGCCCTAAAACCTTATTTTGAAATACATGTATTTGAACATGACTACGAAAAAATAACCCCATGGGGTGAAAGCTCTGGCAATGCCGTTTTTGTGTGCGTAAAAATTTAAATTAGAAAGTTAAGACAATGATTCACAAAAAGATTAAGGGTTAAGAGACGCCGCGTTTTAGAAAAATTCATATAAAGCAAGGAGCTTACAAATAAGCATTGTCCTGTTGAGTGACTCGCTCGTGAGACTGATCAGGCAGCTGATATATATCCCTAGCTAAACAATCAGGGAGTGCTCTGCGGTCTATTTTTTTGCCCTTCTAACAGCAGCAAATCCACATAAGATTATTATCGGGTTTTTTGTATTCCCCAAACGCGATACTCCAATAGATAATAAGAACCTAAAGTAGCTGCGACAACGGGCTTTTTACGCCACTGGCACCACTGTTAAGTACATGCGTATAAATTTGCGTGGTGCGAACATCGCTATGGCCGAGTTGTTCTTGCACGGTGCGTATATCTGCACCGGATTCAAGTAAGTGGGTAGCGAACGAGTGCCGTAGTGTATGGCAGGTAACATTTTTTTGAATTTTTGCCAGCTTTGCTGCCTGCTTAATTGCTTTACGAACCGTTGTTTCATCAATATGGTGACGTCGCAGCTTTTTACTTTCTGGGTCCATGCTTAACTGGGCAGAAGGAAACAAGTATTGCCAGCTCATTTCATAAGGAGCCGCTGGGTATTTTCTAGCTAGTGCATTCGCAAGCCAGACACCGGCATAGTCTGTTGCTTGTTTGTCTCGTTGCCAGTAATCATTTACCAAGTGACTTTGGCTGCGCAACAACGGCAGTAGTTCGGGTGCTAATGTTACTCTGCGGTTTTTATTGCCTTTGCCCTGCCAAATCATTAATGAGACATAGTCATAATCGACATCTTTTACCCGTAGCCTTACAGCTTCCATTAAACGTAGACCACTACCGTAAAGTAACTGAGCGATAAGTTTATACTTTGGATCCATTGCCAATAATAAACGCTGCATTTCTTCACGGGTCAGTACTACAGGTAATTTAGGTGGCACGAGTGATTTATTAAAATTCATCTCAAGTGATAACGGCCGCTGAATAATATGACGGTATAAAAATACTAAAGCATTTAAAGCCGTTGCCTGAGTTTTCATTGCAACATTACGCTGATTACTTAAATAAGATAAGAATTGCTCAACCTCCGACTCTGCCAATTGCGCTGGATGTTTTTTAGCATGGTATAAAATATAAAATTTTATCCAATATTGGTAAGTGTCTATAGTGCGTTTGGCATAACGACGCGTTGTCATAAAGTCACGGATGGATTCTAAAAATACAGAAGCCATGATCTGCTCCAGTTGTTGCTGTATATACAAACAGTAGTTGTGTTTGGTTTTTTTTCAACAACTCGCGGGATTATTTCTTGTATTTTACAACAACAAAAAAACAACAAATATAAATCCCTTGATTTACATTTAGATACAGAGTTAGACTGAAAGTATTAAAAAACTCAAAGGATTTTCTGTCTGCAACTTGTGGGTTTAGATCCTTTGAATAAGCTGTTAGCTGCCTAAAGGATATTTTGTGCTAAAACTCTATCGTTTCTCTGAAGAGAAAAAGGAATACTGGGAAACTTGGCCTAATGATGATGGATCTCATACGGTTCACTGGGGAGAACTAGGAACGACTGGCGAGAGTAAAGTTCTAAAAAAGGGCCTGTTTAAAAATCCACAGAAAGCAATTCAAAAGGAAATTAATGATTTAATTGCTAAGGGATTCAGTCAAGTCGAGCAAGAATTTACCCTTATGGTTGAGTATTCTGTAGACGGTTTCGGAACACCACAAGATCTAGAAAAAAGAGCAAGGCTTCAAGATCGTCTAAATGAAACACTTGGATGGACTGGCTTAGGTCACTGTGATGGTGGAAGTATTGGCAGTGATACTATGGAAGTATGTAATTACGTTGTCGATTTTGAGGTTGCTAAGCGCATTATTGAAAAAGATCTTGTTGGTACAGAGTTTGAAAACTTTACTCGTATTTACGATGAAGACTTAGAGTAGTTCGGCAGCTAACAAACGCATTAACCACTCGCTGCGCTCGCTGGGGACAAAAACACGTAGGCTCCCCTCGCTTCGCTCGGTATTATAGCCTACGTGTTTTTGCCCGTTATGCGGGCGTTGAGGCTGTAGAATTACTCTTTTTAGGAACTGGTTCTACACATTTTACTTGATTGTTTTTTAACCTTGAACCCACAGAGTTACTGTGATCTAATAGATATTATTCACCCACGGTAAATTGTTATGGCCAACTACAAGCCAGACTTATCCTGCCAAAATAAATTCATTCCAATCAATTTTGCTGAGCAAATATTGCCAGGTACATTTG
>NZ_JACJFH010000088.1:0-21700 GCF_014164495.1 Pseudoalteromonas sp. SG41-5
ATTATATTCAGTTTTACAATTACAAACGTAGGCATTCTACGCTTAATTATATGACGCCACATCAGAAATATAATGAATTAAAAAATGCCGCTTAGAATCTCTACAGAATTTGTTGACCATTACACACTGAAAAGTCCAGAGGACGATCTGGAGTTAAGATACGTTCAATCAGTCAATGCACGCTTCACAGCCTAAACCATAATAAACAGCTATGTCCACTTTCTTAAGAAAAGCAGGTGTTCGTTTAAGGTGGAACAAACTAACATAATTCTCTCTTAGCAGAATTTAACTTAAATCTAATTACTTCAACATCCTTTAATATATTTCATGTGCACTTTATAACCAATAAATGCTAGCTTAGTGGCAAATTAATTGAAGGAAATAATTATGAAACTTGAGTCTTTAGCGCTGCATCACGGTTATGAATCTGAACCTACAACTAAATCGGCGGCGGTGCCGATTTATAATACCTCATCGTATACGTTTGATAGTACTCAACATGGTGCTGATTTATTTGATTTAATAGTACCCGGGAATATTTATACTCGTATTATGAACCCGACTAATGCGGTGCTTGAACAGCGTATTGCGGCCATGGAAGGGGGCATTGGTGCGCTTGCTGTGGCCTCTGGTATGGCGGCCATCACTTACGCAATTCAATGTTTGTGTGAAGTGGGCACTAATATTGTCAGTACCAGCCAAGTGTATGGTGGTACTTATAACTTATTTGCGCATAGTCTACCGCGCCAAGGTATTGAAGCGCGGATGATTAAAGCGGATGACTTTGCCGGTTTTGAAAACGCGATTGATGAGAATACCCGTGCGGTTTTTTGTGAGTCGATTGGTAACCCTGCAGGGAATATTGTTGATATCGCTCGATTAGCTAAAATAGCCCATAGCAAAGGCGTGCCGCTGATTGTTGATAACACGGTAGCAACGCCGTATTTATGCCGGCCATTTGAGTTGGGTGCCGATATTGTGGTGCATTCGCTTACTAAATATATTAACGGCCATGGTACGGCGATTGGCGGCATAATTGTTGATTCGGGTAAGTTCGACTGGAAAGCCAATGCCACTCGTTTTGCGATGATGAATGAGCCTGATCCGTCGTATCATAATGTGGTTTATACCGATGCTTTTGCTGAAGCGGCGTTTATTGGTCGCTGCCGTGTTGTTCCACTTAGAAATACCGGTGCGGCACTTGCGCCTAAAAACGCCTCTGACATTTTAATTGGTCTTGAAACTTTAGGGCTAAGAATGCAGCGTCACTGTGAAAACGCACAACAGCTTGCTGAATACCTAGAGAATAACCCTAAGGTGCTTTGGGTTAATTACGCGGGGTTAGCTTCAAGTCCCTATAACGCAATGAGTAAAACAACCACTAGTGGCAAAGCGTCTGGTATTTTAAGCTTTGGGATAGCGGGTGGCCTTGAAGCTGGCACTCGCTTTATTGATGCACTGAATATGATTTTACGTTTAGTAAATATCGGTGATGCAAAGTCATTGGCTTGCCACCCAGCATCAACCACGCATCGACAATTAAATGATGAAGAATTGGCGAACGCAGGGGTTAGCCGCGATTTAATTCGTTTATCAGTGGGTATTGAAAACATCGACGATATCATTGCTGATGTAAGCCAAGCGCTCGATAAAGCTTAGTAATGTTAGCTACAGGGGTAAAGCGTGATCCACATTAATGTTTAAACATGCATTTTATGTTTTGCTTGTAAGGTAGGTTTTATTTATGACCTACCGCACAAATTTACGTTTATATTCGTATAATGATTTAAATAAAATGGAGTGCCAGTACATGAAACTATTAATTTTTTTAGGTTCAGTTCGAAAAAGCTCGCCACCTAAGCCGGCACGTCTCGGTGAAAGAGTTGCCAAGGCATGCCAACGCTGTTTGCTTGAGCAATACAGTGACCACGATATTGAACTGATAGATCCGCTAGACTATGAGCTGGACCCTATATTCAAACCGCACTTTGCTTATTCACAAGCCGAGGTGCCTAAAAAACTCGATGACCTCGCGGAAAAAATTAAAGCCAGCGATGGTTTTATTATGGTCAGCCCTGAGTACAATCATTCAATGAGTCCAGCATTGGCTAATTTATTAAACCATTTTGGTAGCTCTTTATTTGCTTACAAACCCAGCGTTATTGTTACGTATTCTGCGGGGCAGTGGGGTGGCGTTCGTGCCGCTGTTGGGATGCGCAGTTTTTTAAGTGAGCTTGGGTGTTTGCCGGTGTCGGCTATGATCCATGTGCCAAAAGCGCAAGATGTATTTATTGAAAGTGGTGAAACAAACAAAGAGGCAGAGCAAGTATCATGGCGCGAATATTTTTCGCGGTCGTTTAATCAGTTACTGTGGTGGGCTGAGGCAGCAAGTAAGCAACGCGAGCAGCTTGACCCTAAGCAATTAATTAAAGACTTTAAACGCGACCCGTCGCAACGCAATGCATCTTAATAAGCTATGGGGTATTAGCATCCTCTCTAGGAGTATCTAAAATAGCTTGTTTCTCTTGGTCTGATAAAATGATCCAGTCAAATATTTCGTCGCTAGTTCGGCCGCAGCCGCTGCAATAGCCTTTGAGACGGTGGCATTTCCCAATGCAGTCGGTTTTTAATAGCGATGAACTTTTTTGGGGTGTTGAATTCATAAATCCTTAGCCAAGTAGGCCAACATTTGCTGACCTGTTTTATGGTTTTAATGCTATTTATTTGCTACCGATTTACCTACTTCAAATGAGGTAGACCAAGGCGTCGAGCGAGATAATGTTTTTCCGGTATGAATTGAAATAGCTGGGTTTTTTTCATCAAGTACAAAGGTAGTGCGTAATGAATCAGCAGATTCTTTTTGTTGTTCGTGCCAGTTATTTTGCGCTAAACAAGCTCGGGTGAAATCAACAGCCTTTTGATGAATGGCCACCGCTTGCGTTTGTTCTTGGTAATTATCTTGGCAACGATAAGTCACTGTATCGGCATCCAAAGCACTGATTTGGCATGCTTCACCAACGAGATTGTATTTAGCTGTCCAGGTTTCTGCGTACTTTGTATTCACGCGGGTACGCTTTAACACCTCAAAACGTGAGTCGTAGGCTGCTAATAAACCATTGATTTTTTCACAAGGCGTGAGGTTATCAATACTTGCTTTTTGCTCTGTTGTTAAGCTGCTACAACCTGATAAAATAAGGCCTGTTAATAATACCGATAAATACTTTTTCATAGTGGACTATCCTTTTGTGATAGCTAATCCTTCGTAGTTGCTTAAAGGATACCTAAGGGCTTGAAAAAATGCCATTAAAGACGTGAAAATAAAATCATTGCATGACTTATATCAAACGTTTTTAGCGTAATATTTCAAAATTATTTGCATCAAAACTAAGTATTACTTTAAGCAAACGCGGCCACTTATAGATTTTGAACAGGTACATTTTTTATTGTTACGCTACCTGAACCATCAGCAAGTAAAGTAAAACTGCCTGCTTTGTTAACATAAATGCCACCAGAGCCATCGGTTACTGTGACTTTGCCGACAATGTTTTGCACATCGATATTACCCGACCCATCATGAATAATTACATCACCTTGAGTGTTTGCCAGTTCAATACTGCCCGAGCCGTCATGGATGTTTACACTGTCAGTAATATTGCTCGCAGTGATTGCACCTGAGCCATCTTCAATGGTTAATTGACCCGAAATATTATTGATTATAATTGCGCCAGAACCATCATGAATGCTAGTTTCAGCTGCATTTTCAATCGAGATCTCGCCTGATCCATCGGTAATATCAAGCAAGAATGTTGCTGGTAGCGACACCGTTAGATCTATGCGCGTATGATCTTCACTGTGGTTATCACAATTATTCGCAGTTAATTTTGCTGAGTTGCCACTTTTATCTAAAGTAAGGCAGTAGTTGTCATGCGCTTCATATTGATAAATTTCAGCCTTTACCGTCACAGTGTCGGTATTACTGCCTACGATATGTAAAAAGCCCGAACCTGCTGCAACGTTTAATGCTGATAGTGATTGAGCATCAAGGGTAAGCTTTTTTGTGTCTTGTAGTGTCATCTCGTTATTCCAAGCCAAAGCTTGAGCAGATAGCAGTACAGTGCCAATCAGAGTCAATCGTGTGAATGCGTTAATCATTATTATTCCCTTTCATTTTTGTGGTGTTTTTAGTTTAGTCGTATAGAGCGACTAAAAAGGTTTAAAGGGGATTTGATAATTTTTATTTTAATGCGAAAGTTTGATGCGCTTTGCTTAACTACGGTACATGAATTTACGCCCGAGAAAGTACGAAGTCTTAGGCAACAAAATAATCTTTCCCAACCTGTATTCGCTTGCTATTTTAATGTTAGTGATAACGAGTGAGGAAATGGAACAAGGTGAAAGTAAACCAAGAGACGCAGCGTTAAAAATGCTCTCACTGCCAGAAAATAAAGCTCTTGCAGCAATAGCGTGATTTAGACTTTAAAAGCTGACTTGGATGCAGTCTAGCCTTTCATATTCCGCAGTTGCATTTTCTGTTTTAACTATTTTATTTTAAAAGACTTTTTGCTTGGTATTCAGCGCGGCGCCTCTTAGCCTTTTTGTAAACAACTTACTTAAAGGTCTTTAAACAAAGCGCCGAGCAAACTCAGCGCTTAATAAACAAGAGCAGATAAACTTACTTATGTCTTCCTTGCAAACATGCAACGACGTCTTGTAGCTCTAGACCTTGGCGCTGTAGCAACACGATTAGGTGATATATCAAATCAGCGGATTCATTGGTTAGCTCTTCGTTATCATGTTTCATTGCAGCTAAAGCGACCTCAACGCCTTCTTCTCCCACTTTTTGACAACTGCGGCTTAAATCTTTAGCAAACAAAGAGGCGGTGTAGCTTTTTTCAGGGTCGTCGTTTTTACGCGATACAATTACTTGCTCAAGCTGCGCTAAGAAGCTTAGGCTTGGTTTTGCAGCATCACCAAAACAACTTTGTGTGCCTAAGTGACACGTTGGCCCAAGTGGGTTAGCCAGCACTAAAATAGAGTCATAGTCGCAATCAGTATGGACAGACACTACTTCTAAGTAATTCTCAGAGGTTTCGCCTTTGGTCCATAAACGGTTTTTTGAACGCGAGTAAAACGTCACTTTTTGCTTTTCAAAGGTGACTTCCAGCGATTCTTGATTCATAAAGCCTTGCATTAAAATAACCCCAGTACGGGCATCTTGCACGATGGCAGGGATCAATTCGCTTTTAGCAAAATCAACTTGGGTAAGGTTTTGTTTGGTTAGTTGCATAGTCGCGCCGCCACTTGGTTATCTATTAAATATTGTTTTAATTCGCCGATGTTGATCACATTTTTGTGAAATACGCTAGCTGCCAGTGCGCCATCAACGTGGCTTTGTTTAAATACATCGACAAAATCTTGCATGGTGCCAGCACCGCCTGAGGCGATAAGTGGAATATCACACAAAGCACGTATTTTAGACAGCTGCTGGTTATCGTAGCCATTGCGTACGCCATCTTGGTTCATGCAGTTGAGTACGATTTCGCCTGCGCCTAAGTCTTGCACGCGTTTTACCCATTCTTCGGTTTTATAACGGGTGCGGCTTGACGCATTAGGATCGCCAGTAAGCTGATACACTAAATATTCGCCAGTTACTTCATCGTAAAAGCTATCAATGCCGACAACGACACATTGTTTACCAAACTCATCATGTAGTTCTTTGATAAGCTCAGGACGGGCAATAGCAGGGCTGTTTATACTGATTTTATCAGCGCCGCGTTCTAATACGCGTGCTGCATCAGCCACTGATTTAATACCACCTGCAACACAAAATGGAATATCAATATGACGTGCTATGCTCTCTACCCAGTTTACATCGAGAAGGCGTTTTTCAACACTGGCGCTAATTTCATAAAATACCAGTTCGTCAGCACCAGCTTCGCTATACGCTTTAGCCATTGTTAATATGTCGCCAACCACTTCGTGGCCTTTAAATTTAACGCCTTTGACTACTTGGCCGTCTTTAACGTCTAAACACGGGATT
The DNA here is from genome assembly GCF_014164495.1 of Pseudoalteromonas sp. SG41-5. Taxonomy (NCBI): domain Bacteria; kingdom Pseudomonadati; phylum Pseudomonadota; class Gammaproteobacteria; order Alteromonadales; family Pseudoalteromonadaceae; genus Pseudoalteromonas; species Pseudoalteromonas sp. SG41-5. Next base: position 6,041 of record NZ_JACJFH010000088.1, read on the forward strand.
ATGCGTTTTGATAACATGCCAACGCCTCCTCTACATTAAATGCGCCATCAAGCAGTGACTTACCTAAAATAACACCGCCTACGCCAAGCTCTTTGAGCTTTTTAATGTCATCAAGCGAGCTTACACCCCCAGATGCTTGTACTTTAATATTGCTGTTGTGTTTTATTAAGTCTTCATATAATGCAAACGAAGGACCAGTCATGGTGCCGTCTTTACTGATGTCCGTGCATAGAAAATCAATTACACCCAGTGCTACATAAAAATCGACTAATTCAAATAAGCCGAATTCTGATTCACTTAACCAACCGTGGGTGGCAGGTGCCCAGCCATTGTCGGTTTTATTAACGTCGAGGGCGATAACAAAGTGCTTGGCACCGAATTTTTCAATCCAGCTTTTTACTTCATCACGTTTTTCAACCGCCATAGAGCCAATTACTACTTGGTTAGCACCGGCTTTAAGCCAGTCGCTTACGTCTTGTTCAGTACGAATACCGCCACCAACTTGATACGGTACGTTAAGTACTTTGGTGGCTGCTTGAATGTGTTGCCATTGTTTTTTATTAGGATCGCGTGCGCCTTCTAAATCAACAAGGTGTAATTTACCTGCGCCGCTTTGTGCGTACTCTTGTAAGCGCGCACCAAGCTCAAACGGGTAAAACTGTGCGGTATCGTATTTACCTTGATATAAGCGCACAATTTGATTTTGTAATACATCTAATGCTGGAATAATCACTTGAATTCTCTTTATTAATTTGTGTTGATACGCTTTATTTATAGCTGCCAGTCTAAAAAGTTCTGCAATAACTGAGTGCCGATTTTAGCGCTACGTTCAGGGTGAAATTGCATACCCGCGTAGTTATCGTTGGCAACAATCGCTGAGAAGGTTTGCCCGTATTCGCCACTAACCAATGTTGCATCATTCACGGTATGAGCAAAACTATGCACAAAATATACTTGCTTGTTTGCATCAAGGCCTTTGGTTAAAGCATGTTCACGATTAACGGTGAGGTTATTCCAACCCATGTGCGGAGACGTTAAACTACCCACATCAAGTGCTTTAACGTGCCCAGGTATTTTGCCAAGGCATTGCACATTACCTTCTTCAGTGCTTTCGCACAGTAACTGCATGCCTAAACAAATCCCCATCAGAGGGCGTTGGTATTCATTGATTGCCTGTTGCCAACCGCCTTCTACCAAGCGCTTCATAGCAACAGATGCATGGCCAACACCTGGTAAAATAGCGCGTTCAAAGTTTTTAAGTTGCTCTGGCGAGGTGATAACTTCTGGCGTTTGCCCTAAGCGCTCAAAAGCAAAGCGTACAGAGTTTATGTTGGCACAACCGGTGTTAATTATGGCAATCATAAACACCCCTTAGAGCTGGCTGTTTGTTGGCTGGCATCAGCGGCAATGGCCATACGTAAAGCGCGAGAAAACGCTTTAAATAAACCTTCAACTTGGTGATGGCAGTTACCGTCGCTAACCGACAATATTAAGCTGATCGCTGCATTGTCGCTTAAGCTTTTGAAAAAGTGTTCAACCAGTTGTACGTCTAAATCACCGGCTTTTTCACGGCTAAAGTTAGCGTTTAATACAAACGAAGCACGACCTGACAAGTCAATTTGTGCCTCTGCTTTGCATTCATCCATCGGTAGCGCAAAACCATAGCGAGCAATTTGTGATTTAGTACCAATGGCTTGTTTAAGCGCTAAACCAAGGGCAATGCCGATATCTTCAACAAGGTGGTGCTCGTCAATGTGCAAGTCGCCGCTGGCTTGAATATCAAGGCCAATATTGGCATGGGTGCGAATTTGATCAAGCATGTGATCAAAAAAGCCAAGGCCGGTGCTGATCTCGCCATTTTTACTTTGATCTAAATTGAGTTTTACATCAATTTGCGTTTCTTTAGTGTTGCGAGTCACGCGGCCTTGTCGATCAGCGGTGGTAAGTTTAGTGACAATTGCATTCCAATCACCGTCATACAAAATACCTTCACAACACAAGTTTTGTGCAAGGCCAATATCTGTTTGGCGATCGCCAATCACAAATGAGCGTGCTAAATCGACTTTACCTGAGCGCATTAACTCGGTAAGCAACCCTGTTTTTGGCTTACGACAATCACAATTTTGCTCATTAAAGTGTGGGCAAATTAATACGTCGTCAAATTTAATGCCTTGGCTTGATAAAATAGCCATCATCTTATCTTGGGCAATATCAAAATCAGCCGTTGGAAAGCTGTCAGTGCCTAAGCCATCTTGGTTTGACACCATCACTAAACGATAGCCTGCGCCTTGTAATTGCAAAAGAGCAGGGATCACGTTTGGTAAAAACGCTAACTTTTCAAGACTGTCTACTTGCTTGTCGGTGATTGGCTCTTCAATAATAGTGCCATCACGGTCGATAAATAAATACGGGTTGCTCATGATACTTCCTGCTCTTTAAAAGTGGCTGATTGGCTTAGGCCATCTAACCATATTTTTACTTGTTCTAGTTCTTGCTCACTGCCGATTGAAATACGTAGCCAATCGTTTTCGCCGTATAAAGTAAAAGCACGCATAACTAAGCCTTGCTCAAGTGCGATATTAAAGCTGTTTTTATCGGCGAGCTTTAGGGTGACAAAGTTTCCTTCGCCACTGAGCACTTGTAATACGGCAGGGGAGGCTTCGAGCCACTGCTTTAGTTTTGCCCTTAGTGCATTTAAAATACTTACTTGGCGACGCATTGAAGTAATGGCATCTGGGCTGAGTGCATTTGCAGCAATGCTTGCCACTACCGTTGATACCGGATACGGTGCAATCACTTTACGGATTGGCGCTAGTACTGACGATTGGGCAAGAGTAAAGCCTGTACGCAGGCCTGCTAACGCAAATGCTTTAGAGAGCGTTCTAAGTACTACTATGTTGGCAAATTCGTTGATGAGTTTGCTTGCACTTTGCTCTGGGCAAAATTCAATATAAGCTTCATCCACAACGACCAGTGCTTTATCGGCAAGTGCTGTTGCAATAGCCTTTATTTTTTCAAGCGGTGTTAAGCTGCCTGTTGGGTTATTTGGATTACAAATAAACACTAATTTGCTATTACCAACAGCGTTGATTATTTGATCAACAGTACCATCGAGTAATAATGCTTGGCTTAAGCCATTTATTGCTACGTTGTGAGTGTCGGCGGTGACTTTGTACATGCCGTACGTAGGTAAAAATAAAGCAACCGAATCTTGCTCTGGTTGGCAATAGGTGCGTACCAGTAGCTCAATACCTTCATCCGCACCACGGGTCATAAGTACTTGTTCAGCATTGAGTCCTGCGTAATCAGCATAGCGGTTAATAACATTCATAGGCTGCGGATCAGGGTAGCGATTTAAATCATTAATGCTGATATCGATACTTTTAACATACGGGCTTTCATTTGCATTAAGCCACGTTGTGCCGGTTAGTTTCTCACTTTTTGCCGAGCTATATGCTGCTAATGCATCAATATTGGCCGGTAATAAAGGATTATTGCTCATTGTTCATCGCCTCTAAACGCACCTTAACGGCGTTTGCGTGGGCATCAAGCCCTTCTGCATCAGCCAATGGTAAAATTGCTTTTGATAAGTTTTTTAAACCATTTTGAGTAATGGTTTGTACGGTATAAGTGCGAAAAAAATCAAGTAAGTTTAAGCTTGAATAAGTGGCACTGTAGCCATAGGTTGGTAATACGTGATTAGTACCAGAGGCATAATCACCAGCAGATTCTGGCGTGTAGTCACCCACAAATACAGATCCTGCATTTTTAACTTTGTTTAAATACGGGTTGGCATCAGCCAGTTGCAGTATTAAGTGTTCAGGGCCGTATTGTGCTGATACAGCAAATGCTTGCTCGATTGAATCAACCAAAATAAGCGATGAATTAGCCAATGCTTTTGCGGCAATATCTTGACGCGATAGTTTAGCTAATTGGCGTTCAATGGCTTGCTCGGTGCGGGCAATCATACGTTCACTGTTACACAGTAAAATTACTTGCGAATCAGCGCCGTGCTCAGCTTGAGATAATAAATCAGCGGCAATAAATTCAGGGTTTGCGCGCTCATCGGCAATCACTAACACCTCAGACGGGCCCGCAGGCATATCGATCGCCATGCCTGGTATGGTCTGAGCTACTAGTTGTTTAGCCATAGTCACAAAGCTGTTACCCGGGCCAAAAATTTTATTCACCTTGGGCACTGAGTCTGTACCATAAGCCATTGCGGCGATTGCACCTGCGCCGCCACTTTCTACGATTGTTTTGATACCGCATAGTTTAGCCGCATATAAAATTGCTGGGTTTATCGGTAAATCACCTTGCACCGGTGTTGCTAACACTACGGTTGTCGCACCACTTAGCTGCGCCAGTACACCTTGCATGATCACTGATGAAGGCAATGGCGCACTGCCACCTGGCACATATATTCCAACGGCTTCAATGGCTTGGTATTTTAGTTCACATAACACACCGGGCTGAGTCGACAATTTAATATCTTTGGGTAGCTGTGCTTGGTGAAAACGTTTTACATTAGCGTAGGCTGTGTCTATCGCGTATTTAAGCTCAGCGCTTAACTGCTGCTCAGCGGCATTGATCTCACTTTGCGGCACTAATAAGCGCGGATTTTCGCGGTTATCATATTGCTTAGCCATGTCGAGTAAGGCTGTGTCGCCTTGCTCTTTTACGTTTGCCATAATTGCTTGGCAAATAGCTTCTACTTCCACACTTGCACTAACAGCAGGGCGCATTAGCGCCGCTGCTTGTGCATCTTTGGAAACCTCATTCCAGCGCAACATTGACTTACTCCATCATTTTTTCAATTGGCATAACGAGGATAGAGTTGGCGCCTAGCGTTTTTAATTGCTCCATTGTTTCCCAAAATAATGTTTCACTGCTCACCATGTGCAGGGCTACGTACTCATCAGAGCCAGCAAGAGCTAGTACCGTTGGTTGGCCAGAGCCCGGTAAAATATCGCAAATTTCATCCAGTTTATCTTTTGGCGCGTGCAGCATGATGTATTTGCTTTCTTTGGCTTGTCTCACGCCGCGTAAGCGTGGCATAAGTTTGTTGATAAGCGCTAGTTTGTCAGCATCTTGTAAGTCTTTATTTTGGATAAGGCAGGCGTTTGATTCTAAAATAGTATCACCTTGCATAAGGCCGTTGGCTTCAAGTGTGGCACCGGTAGATACTAAATCACAAATTGCATCAGCAAGTCCTGCACGTGGTGCGACTTCTACAGATCCAGTCAGCATTACTGTGCTGGCATTTATGCCTTCACGCTTTAAGTATTGAGTTAAGATTTCAGGGTAGGTGGTAGCAATGCGTTTGCCTTCAAACCAGCTTTTATCTTGCTTGCCAAGTTCTGACGGCCATGCAAGTGCAAGGCGACAGTAGCCAAAATCAAGTTTAGACAGTTTAGTTACTTCACTTGGTACGCCTTGGCGCTGGCGCTCAGCTTGTACTTCAACGAGTACGTTTTCGCCTACTATGCCTAAATCACACACGCCGTCCATTACCAGACCTGGGATATCGTCATCGCGCACCCGTAGTACGTCAATCGGCATATTGGTCGAGTGGGCAATCAAACGTTGCTCACGCAAGTTAAGTTTAACACCTAGCTGTTTTAGTAAGTCTTGGCAATCTTTAGAAAGGCGGCCACCTTTTTGGATGGCGATACGTAGACGGTTGCTATTACTCATTATTCATTTTTCCTTTAATTTAAAAACTAAAAACCCCGAGGGAACCTCAGGGCGAAAAATGAATCATTGTATGTTGACTCGCCAGAGGTTCCTTTTAGGAATAACCTCTCAGCGAAAGACCTGACAGGTTATTCCGGTGAATGGTGGTGATGATGTACTGTTGTCAGGTTTAAGCGCATTATAATATATCCTAAATAACTTTCGTTTTATCATTGCTTCATGTAAACAAAAGTGTTTAATCTGTTTAAGTAAATTTCACATATAGAAAAACACATTTGTGGGGAAGCTGGCAAGTTTTTTTTGCATAAATTAAAGAATAAGCTATAACGGCCGATGATAAGAGTAACCAAAGGAGGAACGTATGGATATTATGATCCCTTATTTAGGGCAGATCACTCGTTTGCAACTTGAGTCGAAAGGCGCTTTTCATATTGCGGGGCTAAAAGATTCGAACGCGCAGCGAATTGAACGTGAAAAGCGGCAAAAACGTCAGTTGGAGCGCAAAGAACTACTGTCTAAAGAAAAGCTTGAAACAGCTAAGAAAGAGCGCAATACAGACGAGGAAGACGAAACCCATTTAGACACATGGGCGTAATATTTCTAGGATCTTATGCATAGAAAATGCATAACTAATTCTAGCACCGTAAGCATTAGCTTGCGGCGCCAGAAGTAAGTTTAAATGTTAGTTTTGTTGTTTGGCACTAATGCTACTGTGAATTAACGGCGAAATAGTGAGCCCTTGCACAATAATCGAAAATATCACCACAACGTAGGTAACAATAACAAGCAGGTTGTGTAAATCAGAGCCGCCCACAAATACTTGATCACGAGGAATTGCCGCAGCCATTGCTAAAGCAAGGCCACCGCGCAGGCCGCCCCAGGTTAAAATTTTAACTGAGTGTTTGTCGTATTTTCTAAATTTCTTAAATACCACAAACGGTGCGCCAACACTGATAAAGCGAGCAAGTAATACTACAGGCACCATTAGTAGTCCTAAACCAATTTCAGCTAGGCTGATGGGCATAGTGACAATTAGCATCCCGATAATCAAAAACAACAACGCATTTAAAAAGCTGTCGGTGGCGTGCCAAAAGTCTTTTACGTAGCGAGTGTCTTCAGGCCCGGTGCGCTCTGTCGCTTTAGTACGGGTTATATTACCTAACAATATACCGCTAGTTACCATCGCCAGTGCGCCAGATATTTCCCATATATTGGCAGCGGCAAATCCTGCTGTCGGTATAGTTAAGGTTAGTAACAAGCGAATATTTACATCACGACTGTTGATGATCAGATAATGACCCACTAACGCAATTACTAAACCAAATGCAATTCCTCCCAGTGCGTCGACAAAGAATAGCTCTGCAATGCCTGCTGCACTGGCTTCAGTGTCAAGAAAAGCCACGGCAAAAATAGTGGTGAAAATAACTAAACCAATACCGTCATTAAATAATGATTCACCTTCAACTTGCACAGAAATGCCTTCAGGGGCACGCATCTGTTTAATAATTGCAAGCACTGCAATTGGATCGGTTGGACTTATTAATGCACCAAACAATAAACAATAGATAAAAGGCACCGCAAAGCCTAACGCGGCAAATAAGTAAAAGCTTAAAAAGCCAATGATAAAGGTGGAGGCTAAGGTCGAAAATAACACCAGTACGGTAATTTCAAAACGTTGTTTTTTGAGTGCCGCAAGGTTAATTTCCAGTGCGCCTGCAAACAGTAAAAAGCCGAGCATGCCTTTGAGTAATAATTGATTAAAATCGATACTTGAGACTATTTGTGTAATCTCCAGTGCGGTTGAATCGCCCAATAATTTTACCGCGAGTATTAATAACAATGAAATCACTACTGAGCCAGTTGTTATGGCAATAGTGGTTTGCATTTTGAGGATATACTGGTTAGCAAATGCGATAAAAATCGCTAATGCAGATAAAAAACAAATGAGGTACCAAGCATTCATTGTTTGACCTTAAATAATATATTGGAATGAGCAAAAGGGAATGTACTTTCGCGCGGGTATGTTACTCCTGAGACTTTCAAATGTCACCGCGACAATGCTGATAATTACACTTTTAAGAGGCGTTTTTGCTACTCACGTAGCAACAACGAAATTAATTGATGGTTTTGTTTGAGACTTTATCGACATTACTGCTTTTAAACCGCAATAGCTTCTTTGCTAACCGTCAATATTTGCAGTTTGCTATCTACATATATAGCTCTGTTGTCAATCAACATAATCACTGCAGTTATAGGTCTGAGCAGAAATGACATTTAATACATTACCAATAATAAAGACAAATGAAATGTAAGTAAATGTTAATTTTGTGTATCCATATATTTACATTTTGCTGGGTTTCTTTTGTTTTTTAATTAACAATTTAAGGTTAAGTCATTGTTTTAGAGCATTTCAGCTTTCGCATTTGTTAATTTTTTGTTTAATTTTCAATTTCAGTAAAAACAGTCTAGGCTGAATCTGAATCGGGAACGGGTAGTGCCGGTTTAATACAAAAATATTAAATAAATAACAATTTAAATGGAGCGTAAACGTGAATTTATCTAAAATCACATTAGCAACTCTTGCTGCTTTTGCGGTAACGCAAGTATCAAGTGCAGTAGCTGCAAATAAACAATATCTGAATGAGCAAGCAGCCCTAACTACAGCTTTGCAAAATAGTGCGTCATCGGTACTTATGGCAAGCCCAATCCAGTTAGTTGGTTTGGATGCAGGTAATGAGTTAGTCGTATTAAAAGAAGTAAAAAGTAACAATGGTGATACGACTCGGCGTTATCAACAACAGTATCAAGGATTACCAGTCATTGGTGATACTGTGAGTTTAACGTTTGATAATAATGGCCAATTAAAACGCGCTCATGGTGCTGCTGTATATGATATTAGTAGCGATATAAGCTCAGTGATGCCAAAACTCAGTAAAAAAATGGCTATTACACAGGGGTTAAAAAACTCCCCCGCAGCGGCTAAATCAGTAAGCCTTAAAAAGCACAATGAACACTCGCGTTTAGCGATTTGGCTTGAAGCGCAGCATGTCGCACATTTAGTGTATGAAGTATCGTATGTTACTTATGGTGCTAATCCTTCTCGACCTTATCAGATCATTGATGCGAATTCTGGTGAGGTTTTGCATAGCTTTGATAACCTTCAACATGCCAATGCGACAGGCCCTGGTGGAAATTTAAAAACAGGAAAGTACATTTACGGGACTGATTTTAGTAGTTTAGATGTGTCGCAGTCAGGCAACACTTGCACCATGAATAACGCAAATGTTAAAACCATTAATTTAAATGGTGGCACCAGTGGCTCTTCAGCGTATTCCTTTACTTGCCCCGAAAACACCTTTAAGGAAATAAATGGCGCTTATTCGCCATTAAATGACGCGCACTACTTTGGTAATGTCATTTTTAATATGTATAACGACTGGATTGGTTCTCCTCCGCTGTCTTTTCAATTGCAAATGCGTGTTCATTACGGCAGTAATTATGAAAATGCTTTTTGGGACGGATCAGCAATGACTTTTGGTGATGGTCAAAATACCTTTTATCCATTAGTTAGTTTAGATGTTTCTGCTCATGAAGTTAGCCATGGTTTTACTGAACAAAATTCAGGGCTTGTATACAGTGGGAAATCGGGCGGCTTGAATGAAGCGTTTTCTGATATGGCTGGCGAAGCTGCCGAGTTTTATATGCTAGGCACTAATGATTGGTTAGTTGGCCAAGAAATTTTCAAAGGCAATGGTGCATTGCGTTACATGAATAACCCGACCCAAGATGGTAGTTCAATTGATAACCAATCGAGTTATTATTCTGGGATGGATGTACATTACAGCTCAGGTGTATTTAATAAAGCATTCTATAACTTAGCAACTAAAGCTGGTTGGGATACTAGAAAAGCTTTTGAGGTTATGGCGCGTGCAAACCAATTATATTGGACCGCTAGTACTAATTGGGACTTGGCTGGTAATGGTGTAATGGATGCGGCATGTGATTTAGATTACAGCCCAGATGATGTACAAAGCGCACTTGCGGCAGTGGGTGTAACGTCAAATTTAAGCCCTGGTAGTAGTTGTGGAGGAGTAGAGCCACCAATTGACGAGCCACTTAGCAATGGCGTGCCACGCACTGGGATCAGTGGTACAGAAAAACAGCAACTGTTCTTTACCTTAGAAGTACCAGCTAATGCCACTAATTTGCAGTTTAATACGGTAGGTGGCAGTGGTGATGCGGACTTGTATGTAAAATTTGCGCAAAGACCAACACTAAATAGTTTTGACTGTAACAGCACGACTTCAACCAGCACTGAACGCTGTGCTATCAGCAATGTTCAAGCAGGTACTTACTATGTAATGGTTGAAGCCTGGAACCAAATATCGGGCGTTTCACTCACGGGGAGTTTTGATGGCGGTGATACGGGTACTACACCAATAAACCGTACTGAAACTAATGTAGGTGTTAGCTCAGGTGGTTGGACTCGTTTTAGTCAAGAACTAAGCGCAGGTTATTCAACATTGAATGTTGCTATAGCGGGTGGTTCTGGTGATGCAGACTTATATGTTAATTTTGGCTCGCCATCATCAACATCGTCTTATCAATGTCGACCATATAAAAATGGTAACAACGAAAGTTGCGAAATTACTGCTCCACAAGCGGGCACTTGGTATATTGATTTACAAGGCTACAGCGCGGCAAGTGGCGTAACGTTAACAATAACGGCTAACTAATCCTCACCTAAGGGAGCATTCGCTCCCTTTTTTACCCTTATATTTTCAGAGTCTGAATTTGGGTAAACACAGAAAAAAAGGAAACTGTTATGAATATCTTTGCACCAAGCGTCCTGCTTGGCACTGTGTCATTATTGGTAAGTCAGCTGGTAATAGCACAAGAGCCTGACAGTATTTGGGTAAGTATTGACCCTGTAGCAGCTAAACATTACAAATTAAACCAAACAGCTCATAAACACAGTACCGAGCTCCTCGCTCCACAAGCATCCAGCTTATCTTCTATTAATTTTATGCGTATTAAACAGACTGAAGTGGCTAATTTAAGTGAATTTATGCACGACAATTACCATCGTTGCGGTGGCTTTGTAGCACATGAATCATTGCTTGAGGCGCAGCTTTATACTGAGCAATTAGCTAAAGTACAGAATCAGTCAATCAACAGTTTGGCTATTAACTACACAATAGATAATGCGCAAACGGTACAGACACTGATCAATAACATTAGCCCTAATGATCTAACCAATACCGTTAATTCGTTGAGTGCTTTTAATAATCGCTATTACTCAGTACAAAGTGGAGTTGATGCATCTCAATGGTTAAAAGATTATTGGCAACAGTTAGCGAGCAACCGCGCTGATATTAGTGTTGATTACTTTAGCCATAGTTGGTCGCAATCATCTGTAATTGTGACTATTCAAGGCAGCGAAAAAGCGGATGAAATAGTAATTGTTGGCGGTCATTTAGATTCAATTAATCAATCAAATCCTAGTAATGGCAGAGCGCCCGGGGCGGATGATAATGCCTCCGGTATTGCGGTCTTGTCGGAAGTGCTTCGGGCAATCGTAGATAATAACTATCAACCACAAAGAACAATCCAAATTATGGGTTTTGCAGCTGAAGAAGTAGGGCTGCGAGGTTCAAAAGCGATTGCAACGGCGTATAAATCACAGGGCAAAAATGTGGTAGGTATGGTGCAATTTGATATGACCGGTAATCATGGCAGTAGCGATGATATTGTGATGATGACAGATTATACTAACAGCGGCCAAAATCAGTTTTTGGGACAATTGATCGATACTTATTTACCCACCCTAAGTTATGGTTTTGATCAGTGTGGTTATGGCTGTTCAGATCATGCTTCGTGGTATCAGCAGGGCTTTGCCGCCTCAATGCCATTTGAGTCGCGCATGGCTGATATTAACCCGCTAATCCATACAGCAAACGACAGTAATTTTGATGCTGATCATGCGAGTAAATTTGCCAAGCTTGCGGTGAGCTACTTAGCTGAAATGGCTAAAAATGCCGGCTATGAAGTACCACCCACTGACAATGAACTGGAAAATGGTGTCACAGTGTCTGGAATTAATGCGCTTGCTAAAGAGCAAGTTTTTTATACCTTAGCAGTCCCTGCAGGAAGTAGTAATTTAAACTTTACTACAGCAGGTGGCAGTGGCGATGCTGATCTATACGTTAAGTTTGGCGCACCGCCTACTTTACAAGACTTTGACTGTAACAGCACTAATTCAAACAGTAATGAAGCATGCGCTATTAGTAATATACAATCAGGTACATATCATGTCATGGTTGAAGCATGGAGCGCTATTACCGGTGTTTCCTTAACGGGTAGTTATGATGGTGACAATAATGTACCGACACCGATTAATCGTACCGAGACGAATGTCAGTGTGGCAACAGGAGGTTGGACTCGCTTTAGTCAAAATATCAGTGCGGGTTACGCGTCGTTAAATATTTCTATTTTAGGTGGTAGCGGGGATGCTGATCTGTATGTGAATTTTGGTTCGCCGTCATCAACGTCAACATATCAATGTCGACCTTATAAAAATGGTAATAATGAAAGCTGTACTATTAGCAATCCCCAAGCTGGTGCTTGGTATATTGATTTACAAGGTTACACTGCGGCAAGTGGTATTACTTTAACGATCAACGCACAATAATAACAATAGCAAAGGGGCATTGCTCCTTTGCTATTTGCTTTGCGTATTCACTTGCCCTTGGGGCTATGCTTACGTAAAATCCCGCTATTATTTTTAGCAAAGCGATCGTTATTATCAAACAGCTTTTTAGTGCAGCAGGCCCGTTAGCGCAATCTCTAGATGGTTATACGCCTCGCCAACCGCAGATCGATATGGCGGTTGCGGTGAGTGATGCATTAAAAAACCGCTCGCAATTAGTGGTTGAAGCGGGCACTGGTACAGGTAAAACCTACGCTTATTTAGCCCCTGCGCTAAAGTCTAAAGGTAAAACAATAATTTCAACCGGCACGAAAGCGCTGCAAGAACAATTATATCACCGTGATTTACCACAATTAGTCAAAGCGCTTAGTGCGAGTAAAAAAACCGCGCTGCTAAAAGGGCGCAGTAACTATCTATGTACTTATCGGCTTAATCAGCATGTTGCCCATGTACCGACCGATGATTCTGATGTGATGCATCAATTGGCCATGGTGGCTAAATTTGCCAGTGAAACGCACACCGGTGATCTGGCTGATTGTATTGGTATCGAAGAAGATGCCAAAGTATTACCTTATGTAAGCTCCACTGCAGATAACTGCTTAGGTAAAGAGTGTCCTGATTTTCAAGATTGCTATATTCGCAAAGCCCGCTTAAAAGCGATGGATGCCGATATAGTAGTGGTTAACCATCATTTGTTTTTTGCAGACATGGCGGTAAAAGATACCGGCTTTGCTGAACTCATTCCCACAGCTGATGCATATATATTTGATGAAGCACACCAATTAAGTGAAATTGCCAGTGATTACTTTGGTGAGAGTATCAGCACTAAAAAGCTGGTGGACTTAATTAATGATTTACGAGCAATTTATCGCTCTGACATTCCGGATATGTTGCAACTTGGTAAAACCTTAAATAAGCTTGAAACCAGTGTTGCAGACTTGCGCTTACAATTTGGCTTAGATGGTAGCCGAGGTGATTGGCGACAAATGCTGGCAAGTAAAGAAATTTGCGCCGCGTTACATAGGGTGATCAGCGATTTAGACTTTTTGTATCAAGTACTCAAACATTGTTTAGACCGTAGCGATAAAATAGAACACCCATTTGAGCGTACCTTAGCTTTTAAAGGGCAATTAGAACGGGTGTTTGATATAAGCCAAACAGGTAACAGTTATTGGTATGAAACAACACGCCGCTATTTAACCGTACATATAACTCCGCTTAACGTATCAGTTAAATTTGCGCAAATGATGGCAGACACGGGGGCTGGCTTTGTATTCACCTCAGCGACTCTATCTGTCGATAATGCACTTGATCATTTTAACGCAAGCCTAGGCCTTAAGCCTGCCAAAAGTATGATGGTTGATAGTCCGTTTGATTATTATCAGCAAGCCTTATTATGTTTACCGCGTTATTTGCCTGAAACACATGCAGCGAATATGCCTCATGCGATTGTTAAGCTTACCCTCGATTTAATTAAAGCAGCAAAAGGGCGCTGCTTTGTATTGTTTACCAGCTATCGGATGATGCATTTAGTCGCCGAAGGGCTAAGTACGCAGATTGATTATCCTATTTATATGCAAGGGCAAATGTCTAAACGTATTATTTTAGAAAAATTTACCCGCCATGGTAATGCCGTATTATTAGGTACTGCGTCGTTTTGGGAAGGAGTTGATGTCAGAGGTAGCACACTCAGTTGTGTTATTATTGATAAGTTACCCTTTGCAGCACCCGATGATCCACTGCTCCAAGCTAAAATGCAAGATGCGCAATTACAAGGACATGATCCCTTTGCTTATATTCAATTGCCACAAGCGGTGATTGCACTAAAACAAGGCGTTGGACGACTGATCCGCGATAGTAAGGATAAAGGGGTGTTGGTGATTTGCGATAACCGTTTAGTGACACGCCAATACGGCCAAGTCTTTTTAAAAAGCTTGCCGCCGATGCGCCGCACACGTAGCCTTCAAGTGGCCAGTGAATTTTTAGAACACATTAACTAGAGAAATAATTACCATGAATAACGCAATCAGTACTAGTGATATTAATCTATTAGCATTTGACGCTTCTACCGAAGCATTGTCTTTAGTGCTCAATTATAATGGTCAGTTATTTCACCATTTTGAAGTATGCCCGCAACAGCATAGTCAAAAAATCTTACCGTTGGTTGATCAGTTGTTAGCTAAGGCAAATTGCCGTTTAACTGATTTAGATGTTATTGGTTTTGGCCAAGGCCCAGGTAGTTTCACTGGCGTGCGTATTAGTGTCGCCATTGCGCAAGGCTTAGCTTATGCATGTAAACTGCCACTAGTTGGTGTGTCAACGCTGCAAATGATGGCGCAGCAAGCTTATCAACAAACCGGTGAAAAAATTGTATTTAGTGCTATTGATGCGCGTATGGGAGAAATATATTTTGCCCATTACAGACTCAGTGATAATGGTGTGATGACCTTACAAGGTGACGAACAAGTATTAAAACCCGCATTATTATCTCTTGCAGACGAACCAGGGATTGCAGTGGGCACTGGCTGGCAAACATACCCTGAGGCACTGGCAGATAACCCACAAATTGCTATCAATAACGACATCATATTACCTGATGCCGGTTTTATGTTGGCTACAATTAGCGATGATTTCAGTGCGCAACGTACGGTCAGTGCTGCGCAAGCTCAACCTAAATATGTACGTGATACAGTAACCTGGAAAAAATTACCTGGACGCGAATAAACTGATTAATAAAGCAACTTGCAAGGTTATTAAATTTGGCACATAATTTAATAACCTAAGTAACGAGACGCAACTTTGAATCTACCTATTGGCTCAGGGTTTTACTCGGGAGACATACCCGGTAAAATTACCTCAAGACAGATCAACACTAATAAACCTCAGGGTTTATTGGAGCAATCTGCTGCTGATAATAAACAGTCTGCGGAGTTTGTTAAATCAAGCCAAGCAGGTATTGCGCTGGCTGATAAGTTACAAAGTGACACTGCCCAACCTAGTTACCGACAAACGATTTATGACCAACCGACAGCCAAAGTAAGTCGTGCTATTTCAACCTACACCGAGTTTGCTAATTTAGAACGCCGAGCTGAAGTACAAAACTTAATTGGTGTGGACATCTACGCTTAACAATTATACCAATCTGCCAAATTATGTGATCTAATTAGCACACTGATACTTATCTACTTTTACTAAATTGAACTTAGAAAAATCCAAGCAACTTTTAGCTTTATCACGTAAAGAGCCTAATGCGA
>NZ_JACJFH010000089.1:0-21436 GCF_014164495.1 Pseudoalteromonas sp. SG41-5
TATTCCATCACTTATTCCATCACTTATTCCATCATTTATTCCATCATTTATTGCTAATACTTCATTACTCTGGTGTGTTTTTCTTGGGAATTCCCAATCGATAAAATCGCCTGACTCAGAGAACACAGGTAAACCGGTGTTCGCCTTGGTGCAATACTCTTTTATTCTTTGTATACCGCTGCCCCATTGCTCAACTAAGTCCAGCTCCTTAAACACTCTTGCAATCACCGTATTGCGGATTTCAGAGCGCCCTTTTAGCGCATCATGCATAGTTAATCCATGTGGTAAACCGCCTGGCGATACAATATTTACAATATCATCGTAGATACCTATTTTTATATCTCGTCCAAAATTGCTGTAATCTCGATGCATCACTGCATTGAGTAATGCTTCTCGAATTGCAGGAAATGGGATCTCAAAGGTATCAATACGTTGCAACCCCAGTACCTCTGCGCGTAAATGAAGATGGTTTTTTATAAATAGCTCTGCGTTTTCTATTTGCTGAAAAAGATCACCCGTGTACTCTTTTTTATCTAAAAAGATAGACATTGTGTTGCCTTTAAATCGGCTACATTTTATTTCTACATGCTCATAAAAGCCTAATAAGATCAGCAAGCCATGTGTGGGGTAAAGCGTATTATTATCGTTTTTGACTAGTTTTAAACTTAATAACTTTTCTGGTGTTAATGGTTTACCATGCGCTGCAAAACGTTGTTGAAGTGGCGTTAAATCAAGGGTTGATAAATCCACTTCATAATTAATAAGTGAATCAAAGCTAATATGGTTACGCTGACGTTCAAGCTCTATCACTTGCGCCTGACTGACTACGCGATTAGTCGCACCAATACGTTGATAACAACCCAGCTCTTTGCCTTTACTCTTTAAATAATAAGGGAGTAATGCTCCGCGCTGCACTTCTATCACTAATAACTCAATCCCGTTAATATTCTCTATATAAATATTAGGTAATAGCGTAGGTGCAACCAGTTCATGCATTGTTGAGCTAATTTTATCCATTAATTCAAATAGGTCAAAATGTTGCAAGCCTATCAGTGTTCTATTATCAGAAACGCCTATAACCAGCTTTCCACCCGCAGAGTTGGCAAAAGAGATAATGCTTTTAACCCACTCTTTACTGGTTGGCAATTGCACTTTAAATTCTAAATTTTTGCTTTCACCTTTTTCTATTTCAAGCAATAAAGGGTGTTTATTTTCCATTGCATCGCTCTCCATGATTCTGCGTTTCCACGATTTTGGAGAGCACTTTACAAAGCTCTAATAAAAACTGTTGTAGGGTATTTATAATACTTTGCTCTACGGGTTGTTTATTTTTACTTGAGAGTAAACGTTCGTAGTAAAGTGTACCAATTTGGCGCTCTAAGGCGCGCGCCGACCAATTTTGTAAAATGGCTTCATCGCGATACCAATTGCGTGCAGTTGAATTATCAATCCGTAATAGGGTGCGATAATGCGTCCAGCTTAATTCGAGACGCACTGCGTCTTGTTTTTCAAAGGCGAGATAAAAGCGGCGCATATTACGCAGGTTGGTTATGTCAAACCCCTTACCGTAGTCAGTGGTGAGTTGCTGCGATAACCGTTTTAATGATGCTTTACCATAAGCTGCGCGTGTTTCACCGCCTTGTTCATCTTCTACAATTAAGCGCCCTATTTGCCAATACGCTTGTAGCATGGCGGTATTTACGGGTTGTTTAACTTGCCCACGGGCTTGCTCAACAATACGGCGAATATCAACTAATAAGTGCTCGTTTTGAGTCGATGGATGCTCTTTACTGTTAGTCATTACGTTCTTCACTATCGCGCTTTTCAGCAAAATGCTCTTCGCCATAGCCTAAGGCCTGTAAATTTTTACGAATAGCATTATCAAGTTCATCGGCTTGATTCATTTGGCTGTAAAGGGTTTGGCTAAGCTCGCTCATTTTAGTTTCGAACGGGATGCCGTCGTCTGCAATATCAGCCGCGCCAACATAGCGCCCAGGGGTCAGTACGTAGTCGTTCGCTTTTATATCGCTAAGGGTGGCTGATTTACAGTAACCGGCGATATCTGCATATTCTTGCTCTTTATTTGCGCTTTGCTTTTTATCTGCGCTTTGCTCTTTACTTGCGCTTTCTCGCTCCGCGTTTTGTGTGGCAAGCTCTTCGCCGCGCCAAAGGTGGTAGGTTTGTGTAATTTTAGCTATGTCGTCGTTGGTTAGCTCTTTTAAAGTACGGTTAACCATAGCGCCCATTTCGCGAGCGTCTATAAATAGCGTTTCACCTTGGCGGTCGCGGCGTTTTAGAATGCCTTTTTCGTTATTACCGCGTTTATCTTTACTTATAAACCACAAACACACTGGAATTTGCGTGGTGTAAAATAGCTGCCCTGGTAGGGCTATCATACAATCGACTAAATCATTTTCGATTATTTTTTGGCGAATATCGCCCTCGCCACTGGTGTTTGAACTCATTGAACCATTAGCCAATACAAAGCCTGCGGTGCCATGCTCGCTGAGTTTTGAGATCATATGCATGATCCACGCATAGTTGGCATTACCGGTAGGCGGTGTTGGATAACCTGCCCAACGGGCATCGTCGACTAGCTCGTTATCGGCGCGCCACTGTTTTTGGTTAAACGGTGGGTTTGCCATAATGTAATCGGCTTTTAGGTCGGGGTGTTGGTCTTTAAAAAAGGTGTCGCCTGCTACATCACCTAAGTTGCCCGAAATACCGCGCACGGCTAGGTTCATTTTTGCCAATTTATAGGTGGTGTTAGTGTACTCTTGCCCATAAATAGACACATTTTTTTGATTACCGTTGTGGCTATTAATAAACTTAAGCGATTGCACAAACATACCGCCCGAGCCACAACAGGGGTCGTAAATTTTGCCTTCGAATGGTTCAATCATATCGGCAATTAGGGTAACAATTGATTTTGGCGTATAGAACTCGCCCCCGCCTTTGCCTTCAGATGCGGCAAATTTACCTAAAAAGTATTCGTAAACACGGCCAACGAGGTCTTCTTCTGTTTTTTCGTTTTGGTTGGCAATGGTGTCGATATTATTAATGGTATCGATAAGCGCTGAGAGCTTACTGGCATCAAGCCCTAAACGTGAAAAGTAGTTGTCGGGCAATGCGCCCGCGAGTGATTTATTGTTTTTTTCAACCGCGTGCAGGGCGGTATCTATTTTAACGGCTATATCGCCTTGCTTGGCGTTGATTTGAATATGCGACCAGCGTGCGTCTTCTGGTAGGTAAAATACGTTATCCATCGCGTAAAAGTCGACCATGTCGATGTATTCGTCACCGTATTCGCTGGCAATGGCTTTTTTACGCCCTTCAAACTTGTCACTAATAAATTTAAGAAAGATTAAGCTTAAAACAATGTGCTTATATTCGGCTGATTCAACACTTCCGCGCAGTTTATTGGCGGCATCCCAAAGGGACTCTTCAAACCCGACTTGTGTTTTTTTTGCGGCTTTTTTTGTTGCAGGCTTTTTTGATGCAGCGTCCATGTGGTCTCTCTTTGCAAGAATATCAATATAAATTATTAGCTTATCATACCGCAAAGGTCGTGCTTTTTTGAGTGTTAATTATAAAATATATGAGGAGGTTTTTATCGATAACAATACGCAATATGCGAGCAGTTTAATTGTTGCGACAGTGTCGCAACTTTAGCCTCGTAACCCGATGAAACATAAAAAACCAATCAACAAACTAACCCATCAACCTTACATACTTCTCGGCCAGTTCATCTATACTTTCACGATGAGCGGGATCGGGCTTTATACAATCTATCGGGCATACACTCACGCAGGTGGGTTTGTCGTAATGGCCTACGCATTCGGTGCACTTTGCAGGGTCGATTTGGTAGATTTTAGCGCCCATATAAATGGCTTCGTTAGGGCATTCTGGATCGCACATGTCGCAGTTAATGCATTTGCTGTTAATTAGTAAAGCCACTCTCTAACCTCATTTATTAGAGCTAGTACTTCTAGCATAAATTTGCAGCCGTAAATTATGCATTTTATTCCGCGTTTTCTTGTTGATCTCAATCAATAAAAATCATATTAGGTAATCCGCATTCAACCATTCACTTTACAACTAAAAAATGGATACTATAATATCCATTAAACTCATAAAAAAGCAATTTTGGCTATAGTAATGTCCAATCAAGTTCGTGAGGTGCTATTATTAATTATCTATTATTAAGCGAAGGTGATGTGCAGCAAGCCTTTGCTGAGCATCTAAAAGAATGTCGTAAAAAAGCAAAAATGTCACGCGAGGCGTTAGCTAAAAAAAGCACAGTACCTGCTTCTACAATAAAAAAGTTTGAGGTTACAGGGCTTATTTCATTCAGACAGCTATTGCTTTTGTGGCAAACACTCGACGACTTAACTCGTTTATATGACTTAACAAAAGTGCCAGCTCAAAATAAAAATGCGCCAACGTCTATTGATCAGGTGTTAAACAATGGCCTTTAAACCCATAGATAAGCTAGAAGTAAAACGTACACTTTCAGATTCATCAGAATTAATGGTGGGTGTACTTGCTCAAAATAGGCAAGGTGTTTACTTTCAATTCGAGGAAAGTTATTTAGACACATACGGTAATCTTTCGCCATTCTCACTCGCCTTTAATAGAGAGGTTCAGTTAGCACCTAAAAACCCACACAACGGGTTGCATGGGGTCTTTTCTGATTGTTTACCTGATGGGTGGGGGTTACTTCTACAGGACCACGTATTCAGACAAAATAATATAATGCCTAACTTTGTTACCGCTATGGACCGCTTATCTTTTGTTGGCCATTCGGCTATGGGCGCATTATCGTTTACACCTGAAACTCATTATGATGGCACAAATGACAATGAGGCTGGCCTTGCTACATTAGGTCAACAAGCTCAAGCAATATTTGACGGGCAAACAGAAGAAGTACTTTCTGCGTTAGTAGCTGCTGGCAGTTCCGGCGGTGCACGACCTAAGGCTCAAATTTATTTTCCTGACAATAATATACAAGAATGTAGAACAAAGCCTAAAACGGGCGATGATGCTTGGTTAATAAAGTTCACATCCAAAAACCTCGCTTTAGGACATGAGGAAGGGTTATGTGAAGCTGTGTATTTGGATTTGGCTGAACAAACGGGATTAAACCCACCTCAGAGATTACTGGTACCCGCCCCAGAAGGAACCGGTGCAAAGCAATGGCTCGCCTTAAAGCGATTCGATAGGTTTAAATTAATGGGTGATAAAATGGGCTGCAAACATATGCATAGTGCATGTGGCTTACTGGATGCTGATTTTCGCACACCTTCATTAGATTATGAGGATTTAATTAAAGCGAGCCGTGTTTTATGCAAATCACCTGCTGCAGGGCAGTTACAATTTCGTCGAGCTATGTTTAATTTATTTAGCTGTAATCAAGATGACCACAGTAAAAACTGGGCTTTTTTACAAGAAGATTCAGGTGAGTGGGATTTAGCGCCTTTTTATGATGTAACTTTTAGTCCTCATCCTTTTAACGAGCATGCGACTTCATTTGCCGGATTTGGAAAAAACCCACCACTAAAAGCGATTCAAAAGCTGGCCTCTGCAGCTGGTTATGCAAATTGGAAGCAGGTACAAGTGATCATATCTGAAATAGCAGAGATTATTTTCAACTTTAAAGACACAGCTAAAGCACTCGGCGTAAATAAGCAAACGATTAACTTAATAGAGCAACAGCTTGATAATACGTACGCCATGAATAAGCATTTAACTGGTCGCTAATTGTATTCAGCTAATAGCACTTACAAATCAATTAGATTTTCTCTACAAATTTGGGGTTGCAATTTTTACTCTAATTGTTCAAAAACCATATAATTTAGTCGGTAAAGATCTTGAATCAATTATCTGCTTTGTAATTTCATGGTTTTATCTTCTTAATATCTGTAGCAGTTGTAGGTGGGAATTGAATCGCAGGCAATGCAATTTTAATAATCAAAAACAAATATCGTAATAGCTATCAAAAATCTGGTCATAGAGAGTTAGCCCGTGTAATGCTAGTTTTAACAACCTCTTAAAAAAAGTGATTATAACTATTATGATAAATTTTACTTTACGACCCTTTGTATTACCCAGTTCTTTGCTGTTTTCGACAGTAAGCTTGCCCTGCATTTAACGCCCCAATTTATTGGGTTAACCAATCTCGATTATCGACAACGAATTACATCTTCTTCAGTAATTCCAGAATTTTCCATGCAGTTATAGATTTCCTATCGGCTCAAGCTTCCTGCACGGCTTAACTAAAAAACAGTTAAATAATTAATATAAATATTTTTTACAGAAAAGGTCTAATTAGTGATAATCACCTACTGAAGTGCTGGTTTTGGGGTTAAGAATAAACCTAAGGAACTAAATTAAGTAACGACGTGTATTTTAAGGGCAACTTTTTCTGATTACTATTTTTACGCAACTATCTTATAATACTAATGGAGTCAATAACTTAAAAAATACATATGATGATTGGAGCTAAATGAGTAAAGAAAAGTTAATAGAAGTTAAAGATGACTTAAATATGATATCGCCTATTTGCTACATTACCAAGTCAATCAACTGGCTTATTGGCAAAGTCTTTAACAACTTTAAAATAAGTTTAATGGTTTATTTAATTGCTTACGTTATTGCTGTAACGGTTGTAAATATACCGATGCTGGACTTTACCCGCATGCAGAAAATATATGTTAGCGTTTCAATACTTGGCTTACCACTTTGTTTGTTCCTTGCTTATATTTTTATAGGAATGGTGTTATTAGCATTATTTGCAAGCAACCCTAAAACCCGCCTTAGTTATGCCATTATCTTAATCGTTATCGCTTTATTTCCATTTATGGTGATCGCAATGGCTGATACTCGTTTACTCCTCATTTTTGGCGTTTATTTATCTGCGGCATTAATTGTTATTAATATGATTATGCTACCAAATTTGGCCTATAAATATAGGGAAAGGCTTATAAAGCACGCTTACTTGTGTATGCCCGTAATTCTTTCAATTGTTGCATTTACTTGGTTTGAATCATCACAGGGGTTTTCGTATGGGCGTATTGATCGCGAAAATTTCACAACCAGCGATCATCAACGTGTGGTTCCTGTCAGTAAATCTGGCGCACAGGGTACGCCTTTTTATACCTGTGATGTCTTTGTTAATTTCAACGGATACCAGTATGAATTTCAAGATATGATCATACCTAGTAATGGCCACATTGAGTATATTGAAGTTAGACAAGCTGTTTTCCAGCACTTTCAATTACGCTAATGTCTATTGAAAGTGATACCGCGGCTTTGTTTTTCGGCATCACTTTTTATAGGTAATAATCAACCCAAAACTTGGATGATAGATAATTAAAGGTGTTGAAAGCATTAACACCTGTTGTTAACTACAAGCTAACCCGCGATTTGTTTAAACGGATTGCGGGTGTCTTGGTTTTCATCTAGGTTGCGCATTAATATGGCGTGCTCTAAATCGATAGTATCAGGCAGTGGAATTTTTACTATGTGGCCTGAACCTTTAGCATCGGTAATACTTTCGCCTTTTTTGTTTTCCATGCATTCAAGGGTAAAGCTAATATTACCTTTAGGGGTCATCAGCTCTAATGAATGACCCACACAGAATTTGTTTTTAACATCAATCTCAACTAAACCAGTGGCATTTCGCCCTAATACTTCGCCAACAAATTGTTGCTTGGTAGAAACTGAATGGCCGTATTCGTAGTTTTGATAGTCTTGATGGGCGTGGCGCTTTAAAAAGCCTTCGGTGTAACCGCGATGGGCTAGGTTTTCTAATGTTTTAAATAAATCAGCGTCGAATGGTTTTCCTGCTGCGGCATCGTCGATTGCTTTACGATAAACCTGTGCTGTACGCGCAACATAATAAAACGATTTAGTCCGGCCTTCTATTTTTAAGCTATGCACGCCAATTTTTGTAAGCTGCTCTACGTATTGCACGGCGCGTAAATCTTTTGAGTTCATGATATAAGTGCCGTGTTCGTCTTCAAACGCTGGCATGTATTCACCCGGGCGGCCTTGCTCTTCAAGCATAACAATATCATTACTTGGTGCGCCGTCGCCAAGAGTAGGAATAACCTGCTGAGGATCAAATTTGTGCACCATTTCACCGGTTTCGTTTTCAACGCCCGGTTTTACATCGTATTCCCAGCGACATGCATTGGTACAGGTGCCTTGGTTTGGATCGCGTTTGTTTATATAGCCTGATAACAAACAACGGCCAGAATACGCCATACATAATGCGCCATGTACAAATACCTCTAGCTCGGTTGCTGGGCAAAGCGTGCGAATTTCACTTATTTCTTCAAGTGATAGCTCGCGGGATAAAATCACCCGCTCTATGCCTTGTTTAGCCCAAAACTGTACACTGGCATAATTTACAGCGTTTGCTTGTACTGATAAATGAATAGCCATATCAGGCCATTTTTCACGCACTAACATGATTAAACCCGGATCTGACATGATCAGCGCATCTGGCCCCATCGCAATTACTGGTTCAATGTCGCGTAAATACGATTTCACTTTGGCATTGTGCGGGGCAATGTTTGATACCACATAAAACTTTTTATTCAGCGCATGCGCTTCATCAATGCCTATTTTTAACGTTTCCAGATCAAATTCATTATTACGTACTCGCAAGCTATAACGAGGTTGTCCGGCATACACCGCATCAGCCCCATAAGCAAAGGCATAACGCATGTTTTTTAAACTGCCAGCTGGTGAAAGTAACTCTGGGGTAAACGAGGTAATAATTGACGACATGCGCGCTCCATACATAAAACTGGGATCAAGCCAGTGGCATGAAAATAACCTGAAAATCAGATCAAGTAATAAAGCGCAGCAGTATATGGTACGTTAAATTAAGATGTTTTGATCGAAATCATAAAACTCACTTTAATTGATTGGCAAACTGGCTCACTGCATCAACGACTTGCTGGGCACCTTTTTTAATATTGCTCATCACAATGCCAGACTCGTTTGACAGCTCTAACCCTTCTTGTGCTTTATCTTCACCTTGCTTAATGGCTTTCACACTTGACTGCGTTAAGGATTGATTTTTTTGTACCACTTCAACAATTTCCTCTGTGGCTTTACTGGTTCGAGATGCTAATTGACGCACTTCATCGGCGACTACCGCAAAACCTCGCCCTTGCTCACCAGCTCTTGCTGCTTCAATCGCCGCATTTAAAGCTAGCAAATTAGTTTGATCAGCAATGCTGCTAATACTTTGCACTATGCTGGCAATTAACTGTGATTGTTTATCCAATGCTGATATTTCATCCCCTGCTTGCGACATTTGCACCGCCAGCTCATTCATTACTTTAACCGCTTGCTCAATGACAGCAGCACCTTGATCTGCAAGGTGGTCAGTTTCAGTTGAAGTGCTATAGGCAATATCTGCCGCCTCTGCGATTGCGAGCTCCCGCTCAACTTGCTCAGTAATAACAGTAGCGAATTTAACCACTTTATACAGTTCGTTTTGCTCATTGAAAATTGGGTTATAAGAAGCTTCAAGCCAAACCACTCGCCCATAACTGTCTATGCGTTTAAAACGGCTTGAAACGTATTCGCCTCTTTTAAGCTGTTTCCAAAAGGCTTCATATTCTGGTGAATTAGCCTCTTCTGGTTCACAAAAAATACGATGATGTTGGCCAACAATCTCTTTAAGTGAATAGCCCATTCCCGCCAAAAAGTTTTCGTTTGCTGTCAATACAATGCCATTAGTATCAAATTCAATAACGGCCATGGCACGATGTAATGCTTTAATTAAATCTTGATGCTCACGGGAGGTTTCAATCGTACGCGTTAACACATTAGAATGCAGAGTAAACTCAACTAGCTTACCTTGCTCATCAATGATCGGCTGTAAAATACTTCTTAGCCAGTCTTGTTCACCATTAACATGAACAAACTGCAATGCACCAGCCCAGTGTTCATGCTTCTCTAATGCTTTTTTTAAGCTTTTAAAATGCCCTGTCTGTCTGGCGTTACTTGGCACAAAATCTAGTAACTTTTTTCCAATCAGTTGCTGATCAGGGTAACCAAGCTCGTTTGCAAAGTTTTTATTTTGCGATGAAATAAGCCCAGTCTTATCAATGATTAAAACTAGCATTTCTTCGTCTAAGCTTTTTCTTACTTGATTCTGCACAAAAAGCTGACTTTTTAATTTAGCATTCTCACTTTTTATAGTGTTATTAAAAAACATAGCAACCTACTATCAATGAAATGGATGAAATGAAGCACGAAGATATTAAAACCTTTAATTTATTTCATGGTTATAACTTGAGTGTAAACCAAGTCCCCAAATTTAGTAGAATTTAACTAAAATAATCATTTTAAGCTAAAAGTGGATTTTCTATTGTGCATCTTATAGCAGTTTAAATGGCAAAAGCTCGAATGATACAAAAGCGCCTATCAATAATTTTAAAATAAACAATTAAAACATAAGGTTAATAAAATTTAAGGTAATTTTTAATAGTGCAGTTACAGATAAGGGCCTAAACGTTATAGTCACTGAGCACCATTTTGTACTAAAAATAACCTTCGAAAAATATTTCAACTTATTATTAGCTAAATTAAGTAATACGTAGTCCCATGCAATGTTAGATCATTAATTAATTCACAGCATCATGCTTTTCTATGCGTGGTGATTGCCTAACATTTAAAAATCGCACAATTGTCATCAAGCTAGTTTTTAATAAAACTAGGCATTGCCTACTAAAACGCGTATAATTCGCGCCCGTTAATATTCACACTTTTACTTAAAAATTATTGGAGCATAAAGATGGCTTTAGAGCGTACTTTCTCAATCGTAAAACCTGATGCAGTTGCTAAAAACCACATCGGCGCTATCTACAACCGTTTCGAAACTGCTGGCCTTAAAATCGTTGCAGCTAAAATGGTTCACCTTTCACAAGAGAAAGCGGAAGGTTTCTACGCAGAACACAGCGAGCGTCCTTTCTTTGGTGCTTTAGTATCTTTCATGACATCTGGTCCAGTAATGGTTACAGTTCTTGAAGGCGAAAACGCTGTTCTTAAAAACCGCGAAATCATGGGTGCTACTAACCCTGCTGAAGCACTAGCTGGTACTTTACGTGCTGACTACGCTGATAGCATCGACGAAAATGCTGTTCACGGTTCAGACGCTGTTGAATCTGCTGCTCGCGAAATCGCGTACTTCTTCGCAGACGAAGAGCTTTGCCCACGTACTCGTTAATTCGAACGCGCTAAGCAAAAGTAAAAAGGGCTTTCGAGCCCTTTTTTAGTCATTAGTTAAAGTATTAATTATCTAATTTATGATGTTTTACTTAATGATTAAAGTGAGTGAATTGTGTACAATTCGCCTTTGTAAATTTTTATCACCACCGTCACTGATTAAGGTTGTTTCATGACCACTGAGCAAAAAAAGATTAACTTATTAGATTTAAACCGAGATGCAATGCGCGAGTTATTTGTATCGTTCGGTGAAAAGCCATTCCGTGGCGATCAGGTGATGAAATGGATTTATCATTTTGGCGTTGATAACTTTGACGAAATGAGCAACGTTAACAAAAAGCTGAAAGAAAAACTAAAAGCAGAATGTGAAATTGTCGCGCCTGAGATCACCGTACGCCAACAAGCCAGTGACGGTACAATCAAGTACGCGCTGATACTTGAAGGCGGCCAAGAAGTTGAAGCCGTATGGATCCCAGAAAAAGAACGTGCCACCTTGTGTGTATCATCGCAAGTTGGTTGTGCGCTTGAATGTACATTTTGCTCAACAGCGCAGCAAGGGTTTAACCGTAACTTAAAAGTATCTGAAATTATCGGCCAAGTTTGGCGTGTGGCCAAAGACATAGGCCTTGATGGCAACAGTGAAAAGCGTCCGGTCACCAACGTCGTTATGATGGGCATGGGCGAGCCATTGCTTAATCTTAAAAACGTAGTTCCGGCAATGGAATTAATGATGGACGATTGGGGTTTTGGTTTATCTAAACGCCGCGTTACTTTAAGTACCTCTGGTGTGGTGCCTGCACTTGATTTATTGAAAGAAAAAATCGACGTTGCATTGGCTATTTCTCTACACGCACCTGATAACGCATTACGTGATATTTTAGTGCCAATCAATAAAAAATACCCAATTGAAGAGTTTTTAGCGGCGTGTCGTCGTTACATTGATGGCTCTAAAGCCAATAAAGATGTGACCATTGAGTATGTGATGCTAAATGGTATTAATGACAGCACAGATCAAGCCCATGAATTAGTTAAAACACTCAAAGGCACACCATCTAAAGTGAACCTTATCCCGTTTAACCCATTCCCGGGTAACGAATATACACGCTCTAGTAACAGCCGTATTGACCGCTTTTCAAAAGTGCTACAAGCAGCAGGTATTACCTGTATTGTGCGTCGTACTCGCGGTGATGATATTGATGCAGCCTGCGGCCAGTTAGTTGGTGATGTAGTTGACCGTACAAAACGTTTAGCGAAAAAGAAAATGCGCGACGATAATGCGATTGCGGTTAATATCCACCAAGCATAACCTGTTGTCGTGAATCAAAAGCCCTTAGCGCTGCTTTATTTTTAAATAAATGATGCAAGATAAGGGCTTTTCGGTAATATAGGTGCATGGACAATAATAAAGAGAAGAAGTAATGCGATCTTTACTTGCTTTAACTATCAGTGCACTCGCTTTAACTGGGTGTGTAACTGAAAATAGTTATGATGGCAATGACAAACCAGTCGTTGAAAATAAAATCAATAATACCGGCGCAGCACGTACCCGAATAGCCTTAGCATTAGAATATTTAAGCACTGGTAATAGCTCGCAAGCAAAGTATAACCTCGAACGCGCCGCGTCTTTCTCTCCTGATCTTCCTGAAGTCCATTATTCATTTGCTTATTATTACCAACAAGTCGGCGAAAACGTACAAGCCGATAAAGCCTATCAAAAAGCAATAAAAATTGATCCCAATGATCCTAATACCCGAAATAACTACGGGGTATTTTTATGCGGTATTGACGAGTACGACCGCGCCACAGAACAACTACTCAAAGCCATTGCCATCCCAAGTTATATACGAGTAGCAGAAAGTTATGAAAATTTAGCTCTGTGCGCCATTGAGTTTGATGATTTTGATAACGCTGAAAAATATTTCAAATCGGCCATTAATCACAGTTCAATGCGTGCCTCATCACTGATCAGTTTAGCCGCTTTGTATTACGCTAAAAGTGATTTACATAGAGCAAAAGAAATACTTGAGCGTTATGAGAATAGTGGTCAAGTATCGTCTCGCTCATTGCTATTAAGCTATTTAGTTGAGCAGCGTATGGGCCACATTGAAAAAGCCGAAACCACTGCGGCAATGATATTGCAAACCTACCCAACCTCAAGTGAAGCGGGGATCATTCGCGAGCAAAAAATCAAACGTAGTGAGTTTGAAATACTGCGCTCGCAATACCGCCAAGCAAAATTAGATGAGCTACAAGCAAATAGCCCTGCGGGAGAGGTGATTTCGGCACCCAAAATACGCATTGTAAAAAAGAAAAAAGCGCCAGCAACTAGTACGTCGGCGCAAAGTATCACAACGCCAACAATGGCCGTTAAAAATAACAATGCAAGCAGCAATGAATTAACTGCCGCGTTGCTAACCTCACCGGTTGCGCCAACGCAAAGCACCGCATCACAAAGTAGCCAGCAAAGCCAAGCAACAGTATCAACACCAGTCGATACGAGTGGTATTTTGGCGGCTTTAAGTACCACAGCAATAACAACGCCAGTGCAAACAAACGTTGATACTACCGCTGTACAGATCAGTGCTCCAGCAAACAATAATGATCCTGTGGCAGTAATGTCTGCTCTGGTGGTCGCACAAACACCAAACAATCCAGCTGTAACTTCAACTCAAGCGACGGACATTGCATCATTAGCCTCTGAGGAGGCAGTTGCTAAAGCATTAGCAATACCAACTGTGCATTTAGCAACAGCGCCCACAGCGACTGCCGCAACGCCTCCCCAAACGCTTGCTCGTAGCAGCAAAGCACAAGATGGTGTAAAAATTGTTTCTTTTGGTGCGCCCACTGATAGCCAAGCCGTTGCAAATAACAGCCAGGCTTCAAGCCAAGCACAATTTAGTGATGAATTAACGGATGAAGAAAAGGTGGTTTTTTACCAGCCAAAACGCAACGCTGCCGTCTTCGCAGAGTCAAGTTATAGCTCTACACCTGAGATCCGTTTTCAAGATCCGCAACAAAATACTCACGCACCGTTGCTAAATCCGCGGATCCCACAATTAACGACGCCTTACCATGTTTTGCAAGATGGTGAAAACCTATTTAGCATTTCAGTACGATACAATGTTAAACTACAGAAATTACTCCAATGGAATGGTCTGAAAGAATCTGATCGGGTGGTCAATGGGACGAAAATTTATCTCAACGATCCCAACATTTATTACGAAATTAACGTCGGTGATACTTTGTATAGTATTGCCACCAAGCGTCGCTTGTTAATTGATCAGTTAATGCGATGGAATAAATTAAGCCCGGATGTTGCACTTAAACCTGGGCATAGACTGTTACTAGTGGACCCTGAATCATACTCATTATGAATGATGAAAATACAGAATCAACAACGCTCACTCTTGGCCAAACTTTAAAAAGTAGCCGCGAGCAAGCGAATGTCAGCTTAGAAGAGTTGGCAAAAAATTTAAAATTATCGGTGTTGCAATTACAACGTCTTGAGAATGACGAACACCAATTAATCGGCCCTGCTACCTTTGTTAAAGGTTATGCAAAAAGTTATTGTCGCGCCTTTAATTTAGATACTGCGGCCGTTTTAGCGCTGTTCCCTGAACCGCAGGAAACCGTTAAAAAAACCAACATGCAAAGCTTTTCTAGACGAACAGAAAAAGAAGCCCATGATAGTCGCTTGATGCTGGTGAGTTACGTTATTCTGGCAATTGTTATTGGTTCATCCGCATTATGGTGGTGGCAAAATTCAACCCCTCTTGACGAACAAGTTGTAACGCAATCTTTAAATAGCTTTGCCGAAGAGACAGTTGCAGTCGCACAGGCAGAGCCTGACGTGGCGTCAATCAGCCAGCTAGAACAAGCTGGCCCTGATGAATCGATTGATGACCCCACTGCGGCGCAAATTATGGAGCAACAAGCCGATACCACCGAATTAGACGTTGCCCCGAGCGAAGCGTCAAGCGAGCCACAAAATGATGGCCTTGGCACCATAGTTATGCATTTCAATGAAGAAAGTTGGGTTGAAATTCATGACGGCAAAGGTGATAAAGTGGCATTTGGTGTTAAAAAAGCGGGTTATGATATGACTTTATCAGGTCATCTGCCTTTTTCTATCGTGCTTGGTAAGCATCAAGCTGTTGATATCACTCTTGACGGTGAAAAGATTGATATTTCCAGTTTCCCAAAAAATCGTTTAGCCAAATTTAATTTACCGTTAACAGAGTAGTCACTATGTTTTCAGAATCTCCCATTAAACGCAGAAAATCTACCCGCATCAACGTGGGTAACGTACCGATCGGTGATGGCGCCCCTATTGCCGTGCAATCAATGACCAACACCGATACCATGGATGTTGATGCAACTGTTGCACAAATTCAAGCTATTCAAGATGCCGGCGCCGATATAGTGCGTGTTTCCGTGCCGACTATGGACGCCGCCGAAGCATTTAGAAGCATAAAAGAACAAGTCACCATTCCACTGGTTGCAGATATTCACTTTGATTATCGTATTGCTTTGCAAGTCGCAAAGTATGGTGTTGATTGTTTACGTATTAATCCTGGCAACATTGGCAGTGAAGAACGTATTCGCGCGGTAGTCGATGCTGCCCGTGAGC
The DNA here is from genome assembly GCF_014164495.1 of Pseudoalteromonas sp. SG41-5. Taxonomy (NCBI): domain Bacteria; kingdom Pseudomonadati; phylum Pseudomonadota; class Gammaproteobacteria; order Alteromonadales; family Pseudoalteromonadaceae; genus Pseudoalteromonas; species Pseudoalteromonas sp. SG41-5. Next base: position 15,881 of record NZ_JACJFH010000089.1, read on the forward strand.
ACAACATTCCAATTCGTATTGGTGTTAATGGCGGCTCATTAGAGCGTGATTTACAAGAAAAGTACGGCGAACCAACGCCTGAAGCGTTACTTGAATCAGCCATGCGCCATGTAAATATTTTGCGCCGTTTAGATTTTGATCAATTTAAAATATCAGTAAAAGCTTCTGATGTGTTTTTAGCTGTGGGAGCATATCGCTTACTTGCTAAAGAAATTGACCAACCTCTGCACTTAGGGATCACAGAAGCAGGCGGTATGCGTTCAGGCTCAGTGAAATCAGCTGTAGGCTTAGGTATGTTACTTGCCGAAGGTATCGGCGATACGCTGCGAGTATCGTTGGCGGCTGATCCAGTACAAGAGATCAAAGTCGGTTTTGATATTTTAAAATCACTGCGCATTCGCTCTCGCGGGATTAACTTTATTGCCTGTCCGAGCTGTTCACGTCAAGAGTTTGATGTGGTTAGTACCATGAACCAACTTGAAGAGCGTTTGGAAGATATCATCGAACCGGTATCAGTATCGGTTATTGGTTGTGTGGTCAATGGCCCTGGCGAAGCGTTAGTGAGTGATATTGGCTTAGCTGGTGCAAACCGTCGCTCGGGCCTTTATATTAATGGCGAACGTCAAAAAGCCCGAATTGATAACAACAATATTGTTGATCAACTCGAAGGCTATGTACGCGACTTTATCGCACAAAAAGAAAAACAGACCCCTATCGACATCAAAATCGTCGAATAAATACAATATAGTCGGCAAACAAAGCCGTTTGCCGTTTACCTTTATAGCTAGAACGCTATAATGACGGGTCAATTTTTAGCATTCTTGTTGTGTAGTCATCTTTTATTACGCAAAAAACAGTTTTTAGGATTTAGCAGTGGCAAAACAAATTCAGGCAATACGTGGAATGAACGATTGTCTGCCGGGCGATACCCAAGTTTGGCAGAAAGTAGAAAACATCTTACGCGAGACAGTAGCATCGTTCGGTTATCAAGAAATTCGTTTTCCAATTGTAGAATCAACCGATCTTTTTAAACGCTCAATTGGTGAAGTCACCGATATCGTTGAAAAAGAAATGTACACCTTTGCCGACAATAATGGCGACAGCTTAACACTTCGTCCTGAAGGTACAGCTGTATGTGTACGTGCTGGTAATCAAAACGGCTTACTGTATAACCAAGAGCAACGCCTTTGGTATATGGGCCCAATGTTTCGTCATGAACGTCCGCAAAAAGGTCGCTATCGTCAGTTTCACCAATTTGGTTTAGAAACCTTTGGTGTTGCCAGTGCTGATATTGACGCTGAAGTGATTTTACTGACGGCGCAATTATGGCAACAATTTGGCATCAGCGAACATGTTCGTTTAGAGCTTAATTCTTTAGGTTCAAACGAAGCTCGCGCGCAATACCGTGATGCACTTGTGGCTTATCTTGAGCAACATATTGATGCACTAGACGAAGACTCAAAACGTCGTATGTACAGCAACCCACTGCGCGTGCTAGATAGCAAAAACCCTGATGTACAAGCGGTTTTAGTTGATGCACCAAAACTGTCTGAACACTTAGATGCTGAATCAAAAGAACATTTTGAAAATTTATGTGAACGTTTAGACGCCGCAGGCGTCATATACACGGTTAATGAAAAGTTAGTTCGTGGCCTTGATTACTATAACCGTACTGTTTTTGAGTGGGTTACAGATAGCCTCGGCTCACAAGGTACTGTATGTGCAGGTGGCCGCTATGATGGCTTAGTTGAGCAATTAGGTGGCAAAGCAACGCCAGCTGTGGGCTTTGCTATGGGTCTGGAACGTTTAGTGTTAATGTTACAAGCATTGGAATGTGTTGGTGACATTCGTCGCAACGCTGATGTATATTTGGCAGCGATGGGGGACAAAGCCAGCATTCAAGCCCCTATTATCGCAGCTAAATTACGTGCTGAAGTACCTGGCTTACGTATCATGGTCCATGCCGGTGGCGGTAACTTTAAGAAACAACTTAAACGCGCAGATAAAAGCGATGCACTCGTTGCACTGATTATCGGCGAAGATGAATTAGAACAAGGCGTAGTGACAGTTAAGTATTTACGTGAGCGTAAAGAACAGGTCACCTTAGAATTAGAACAAATTAAAACGCTTTTAGCTGAGCTAATAAACAGCTAAAAAAGACGAGGTAGTAATGGATATTTATTCAACAGAAGAACAACAAGCTGAAGCGATCAAACGTTTTTTTCGTGAAAATGGTGTATCACTGGCGCTAGGTGTAGTGCTTGGTTTAGGTGGCTTGTATGGCTGGAAAGCATATAACCAAAATCAAATTACAACTGCTGAAAGTGCCTCTGATGCATATACTCAGCTGGTTGAAGGTGGTGAAGTATTAGGTTCGGCAGATACATTTATCGCAGAGCACAAAGATACTAACTACAGCGCACTTGCAGCCTTTGTTGCTGCTAAAGAAGCCGTAGAAAAAGGTCAACTTGATGTAGCCAGTGAAAAACTCAGCTGGATAATGACTAATGTTACCAATGCAGATTTAAAAGCAACGGCGACCACCCGTTTAGCTCGCGTGCAAATAGCACAGCAGCAATACGACCAAGCTTTAACAACGCTTAACGCTAAACTTGCAGATTCATTCACTGCAACAGTCGCTGAGCTTAAAGGTGATATATACACAGCTCAAGGCGATGCAAATCAAGCTCGCAGTGCTTATCAGACTGCTGCTGATGCGGGCGGTCTGGAGAATAACCCATTATTGCAAATCAAACTTGATGACTTAGCAGTAACTAGCCCAACGGCGTAAGGGGTTACCATGAAAAAATTAACAGCGGCAACCATAGCGCTATGTATGGCAACCTTAGTCGGTTGTTCATCAAGCGATGACGAAGACGAACTGGTATTGCCTGAAATCGTTAATCAGTTTGAAACCAAAGTAATTTGGCAAGAAAGCATTGGTGACGGTGTTGAACATTACTTTTCTCGGCTAACACCGGCGGTATATAAAGACCGTGTTTTTGTAGCTAACCGTGCTGGTAAAGTCGAAGCGCTATCGCTTGAAAACGGTAATACTCTTTGGGAGACTGATGTTCGCGAAAATTTGACCTTTTGGCCATGGCAAAGCGACATTAGTGCAAAATTATCCGGTGGTATTTTACAAGCTTATGGTAAAATTTTTATCGGCTCTGAGCATGGTTATTTAGTTGCCCTTGACCGTGAAACGGGTGATGTTGTTTGGCGTAAAAAAGTACCCGGTGAAGTGTTATCAAAACCAGCTGCCGGTGATGGCCTTATATATGTTAACCTAGGCTCAGGTAAATTATTAGCCCTTCACCCAGATACCGGTGAAGAGCGTTGGAGCCATGAGCAAGAAGTCCCCGCATTAACACTACGCGGACAAAGCTCTCCGACCGTTGCTAACGGCGGTGTATTAGTTGGCCTTGAAACAGGCAAGTTAAGCGTACTTATCTCTGACAGTGGTTACTCTGCGTGGAGTGCTGAAATTGCTACAGCAAAAGGCGCATCAGAATTCGAACGTTTAGTCGATGTTGATACACAACCTCTGATCAGTGGTCCTTATGCGTATGCTATTGCTTATAATGGTAACTTAGCAGCTGTAGATATTCGCTCTGGTAATGTTGTCTGGAAACGCGAATACAGCAGTTACCGTGACATTGCCATGGACACCCAAACTATTTACGTAGTAGACAGTAATGGTGTTGTTTATGGATTAGATAAAACCTCTGGCATTGAACGCTGGAGTCAGCCAGCCCTTCGTGGTTGGTACTTAACAGGGCCTGCGGTAGCAGGAAATTACTTAGCCATAGGTGACCAAGAAGGTAATCTACATTGGCTAAATAAAGAATCAGGCGAGCTTGTATCGCGTGAAGACTTCGACAGTTCAGGCTTTTTTATTGAGCCAATTGTTGCTGACGACAAACTGATTTTATACACCCGAGATGGTGAAGTTAGTGCGGTAAAAATACCGGACTAATTTGCTAAATAACTATAAGTTATTAATAGTTAATTTATTTTTTTAAGGCTTCGCTATGCGAAGCCTTTTGTTGTTTTTTTAAGAGGTAGTTTATGCTTCCCGTGATCGCTCTAGTTGGGCGACCCAATGTGGGCAAATCCACATTATTTAACCGTTTAACACGTACGCGTGATGCACTCGTTGCCGATTTTCCGGGCTTAACGCGAGATCGAAAATATGGCCAAGCTAATTACGATGGCTATGAATTTATCGTGGTAGACACGGGCGGTATTGATGGCTCTGAAGAAGGCATCGAGATCGAAATGGCTGATCAATCGCTACTGGCGATTGAAGAAGCCGACATCGTATTATTCTTAGTTGATGCACGCGTAGGTATGACAGTAGCTGATCAAGCTATTGCCAACCATTTACGTAAACAAGAAAAGAAAAGCTTTGTTGTTGCCAATAAAACTGATGGTATTGATGCTGACTCAAATTGTGCTGAGTTTTACCAATTGTCACTGGGTGAAGTACATCATATTGCAGCCGCTCATGGCCGTGGTATTACCTTGTTACTTGAACACACCTTACAGCCTTTGCTTGCAGAGCTGAGTGCACAAAATGATGATGGTAAAGGCGATGACGACGAGTTAATCGATTTATATTCTGAAGATGATGAAGATTCTACAGCGCATGAAGCATTTGCAGATAAGCCAGTAAAACTCGCTATTATCGGTCGTCCTAACGTAGGTAAGTCAACACTGACTAACCGTATATTAGGTGAAGAACGCGTTATTGTTTATGATATGCCGGGCACAACCCGCGATTCTATTTATATTCCAATGACTCGTAACGAAAAAGAATACGTGTTGATCGATACCGCTGGTGTACGTAAACGCAAAAAAGTCAGCGATGTGGTTGAGAAGTTCTCAGTGATCAAAACCCTCCAAGCAATCGAAGATTGTAACGTGGTGCTATTGGTTGTAGATGCCCGTGCTGGCATTTCGGATCAAGATTTAAGCTTACTTGGTTTTGCCTTAAACTCTGGCCGCTCACTGGTTATTGCCGTGAATAAATGGGATGGCCTTGATGATTACGTGAAAGATCGTATTAAATCGGAGCTTGACCGTCGCTTAGGCTTTATTGACTTTGCACGCTTACACTTTATCTCAGCTTTACATGGTACAGGTGTTGGTCATTTGTTTGAGTCAATTGACGAAGCTTATGAATCAGCAACTAAGCGTATTAGTACTGCTATGCTGCGCCGCATCATGGACATGGCACAAGCTGATCACCAGCCGCCACTGGTTCGTGGTCGCCGCGTTAAGCTTAAATACGCGCACGCGGGTGGTTATAACCCACCACGTATCGTAATTCACGGTAACCAAGTACATGATTTATCATATAGCTATAGACGCTATCTAGGGATCTAGTACAATAAAGCATTATAAATTATGGGCGCGCCTAGCAGAATCGGGTTTAGAGAAGGTGACAACCCTTTAGCAGTACGTACTAATAAAGTGACTCTTTCGCAAAATCGAAAGATCCGCGCAATTAGTAAAGTAATCCGCAGTAAATGATTTAGCTGATGGCTGAAG
>NZ_JACJFH010000008.1:0-77373 GCF_014164495.1 Pseudoalteromonas sp. SG41-5
GCTTGTCTGCACCTATGCAATCCATGTTCACAACAATTAGGTCATTTGCTGGAAATAAGGGAATAAAGATTGATAAGAAGGTTGATAATTCTGAGTAAGAATTTCGTAAACGTAATGCTGCAATGAGGCATTTAATGAAGTCCTTTGGTAACTTTAAAAACGAAGTTGATGATGTGTTATGGGCATATTTTAATTTTTGTGCAATAGAGCTCAATTGTGTCGAATTGGCTAAAGCATATAACTTTCTGGCCAATAAAGGGATAGATAACGTGTCTAATAGACGCGTACTTTCAAGTCTGCAAAACAAACAGCTCAACTCATTATTATTTACCAGCGGCCTCTATGATGCGGCGGGCGATTTTGGTTATAGGGTTGGTATGCCGGGTAAATCAGGAGTATCGGGCACTATATTAGCGGTGTTACCGAATAAGTTTACAGTGGCAGTATGGTCGCCTGGGTTAAATTCATTTGGCAACTCGGTGGCAGGAATAGCAGCCCTTGAGCTGCTATCTAAAAAACTTGATATCTCTATTTTTTAACTAATATGTATTGGGAGTTGTTACTGCTCCCAATAAACCTGTTCGAGGCAGTCTTCACGCTCAGGTAAACCACGAGATAAGCGCGGTGAATGCTGTACTAACACCTCAAAACTGGCACGGTTAGCATACTTACTAATTTGTGCTAATGATGAGTAGGTCATTGCCGGTTGCTGGTGTTTAGCTGAACTACCAACATTGAGCTTATGGTAAACATTTGCCGATAAGTCATGTAGTACCGCCGCTAATGCACAATCTCCTGCACCATTGGTGTTCTTAATAGAGTCTGGACCACCCATAAATGGCGCTGTATGGCTGTATGCACGAATTGGCTGCTGACAGTCAACTTTGCGCATAGCGCGCGAAAACTCATAACGATTGAAATCTGGTATTGCGCCAGGCAGCAATGGGTATTCTGTTTCTCGTTTAAATTGCTCATCGATGTAGCCTGCCATAAACAAGCCTTTTTCACCTGCGGTACAGATCACTAAATCTACCCAATCAAGTGCTTTATCAGCAGCAAGTAGAGGGTCTTCAAAGCCAGTTATTGCCAGCCCTTCTTCCTCATTCATTGCTAAAATATCAACATGTTTTTCAACAAAACTAGCCCACCAAGTAGGGTCTTGCTCGATTAAAAACTTAGTACCAAGAGTGAGTACGACAGGGATGCCAGCATCATTGGCATATTTGACAGCTTGCATTGTTGCTTCTGTCATCGTCTCAGAACCTTGCGTACGCATTAAGTAAGCACTGATCACTAATGCCGATGAGTTCTCTATTAACTCCTGATCGATTGATTCAGGTCGTAGGTGGTTCATCAGCCCTGCGCTGATGGCAAAAGTACGTTCACCAGTATCGTCAATGAGTGTAAAGCAGCGACCGATCGGACCATCTACCGGTTGTAAGTAGTCGAGATCGACACGACTTGAGGTGTTACATAAAAAGCGATAAGCGTAGCTACCAATTTTAATGTTTTCACTCATCACACCCAGTAGTACAGAGCGGTCATCCGCTAATACTGAGTAGTTGTGCATAGTGTTGCCGATAGTACCGCCTGCAAACTCATAATCGATCATATCGTTGAGTTTTAAGCGGTCATATAATGCATTGGTTATATCACTATCAATAACTTGCGACATACCTCGGCGCAGTTGAAATTCGTCAAGGAAAGCTTGATCGACTTTAGCTTCTATATCAACTACGATTTGATCTATCCCTGTGATGTAGCTGCGTTGCAACTTATCACTGGCGTTGAGTTGATTAGTAAGTGGATCTTTGGCTTCCACTGGAAAATAATGTTTATGCCTGCGGCGTCCAGGAAATTTCATTTGCTACCCGTGTGTTGTGAGCTAAATAAAAAAAGCGAGAGATTATATCGTAAATCGCACGGGGTGAGCCATGTTAAAGCTGTTTTAATTTGTTTTATTTTTATCACTAATCAGTATATTTAGCGTTTTAATGGCCTAAGTGAGTATAATTAAACAATAATTAGTTAAAGATTAAGTCAATGAGTGAACAATTGAACGATCAATATTGGATGGCGCAAGCTCTAGAGTATGCAAAAAAAGCGGAGCAGTTGAATGAAATTCCTGTCGGTGCTGTACTGGTCAAAGATAATCAGTTGATTGCAGCTGGCTACAATCGTTCGATTACCGATAACGATCCTTCTGCTCATGCAGAGATGATTGCGATACGCGAAGGTGGCAAGGTCGTTAATAATTACCGCTTGATTGATTGTACTTTATACGTCACGTTGGAGCCATGCTCTATGTGCGCCGGGTTGCTAGTACACAGTCGTATCAAACGTTTAGTGTTTGGTGCTGCGGATGAAAAAACAGGATCAGCAGGCTCTATTATGAATCTATTACAAGATCCTAGATTAAATCATCAGGTTGAAGTTGAGGCCGGAATACTAGGTGAGTTATGTGGGCAAACTATTTCTGATTTTTTTAAACGCCGCCGTCAAGAAATAAAAGCTGCAAAGAAAGCTTTGCGTGACCTGAAGGCTTAACCTGCAGGTGCTGCAATGCTTAACTCTGCCATTTGTTGCATTGCAAACATTCTGCGACGCCAAATTACTTTTCTATGTAAATTACGCAGCATTATTCTGCGACGGGTAGATGATGAATAAATAACATTTCGTTTGAACGAATGTGTACGCCGACGTTTCAGCATGGTTTCTCCTGAAAATGTGAGAGTGAGAAAAGATATAAGTTAATTATATACTTGATACTACACATTAGTGATCATTTGATGACAAGTAAATAGATATTTTAGTTTGCGCGTACCTATCGCATTTAAAGTTATTTTTATTGTTCGCCGTTATCTTTTTTTTGCGGTGCTTGCTCATCGATACTGTCATCTTTTGCTGGGGAGACCGTGGTTTGTATTGTGGCAGGCTTTGGATTTTTAATCTCAGCAGCTTGGGTAGTAGGTTGATCTATTTGTTCAGCATCATCGGGTTCAGTAGTCGGTGTGCTGATCGCGTCATTTTCATCTAACCAAACTAGTGCATCGTAGTAACGACGAATATTATCCACATACTTGACTGCAACGTCACCGCGCGAATAGCCATACTTGGTTTTACGGTAGTAACGTTTTTTGATTAATAGCGGTAAGCGTTTTTTCACATCAGCCCATTTATCAGGGCTAGCACCTTGCTGCTCGGTAATAATACGAGCATCGTTCACGTGACCCCAACCAATATTATAGGATGCTAAAGCTAGCCAAGTACGATCTGGCTGAGGAACGCGGTCGGGAATTCGTTTTTCTAGCTTCGTCAAATATTCTGCGCCGCCTTTGATATTTTGCTCAGGAGCAAGACGATTAGTTACGCCGACCTGCTTTGCAGTATCACGAGTGAGCATCATAATACCACGAACTCCTGTGGGGGATTTTGCTCGCGGATTCCACATTGATTCTTGATAACTTAAAGCTGCAAGTAATCGCCAATCTAGGCTGCCTGCATATTGCTCAAACCAAGGTTGATATTTTGGCAGTGTTTCTTTAATTGCTTCAATATAGGCAAGGGTATTAACGTAGTTAAATTGGCGGACATGGCCAAAATATTTTTCTTCAAGTACATAAAGCTGATTACTTTGTTTTACTTCACCAAAAAACGGCACCATTAACGCATATAACGAATCGTCGCCGTCTTTGCGCAGCAGCCAAGCAATGGGATCGTTACGAGTGACAGAAAAACCAATACTAAGATTAGGGTGATAGCGACGAAACAACGATAGGGTATGTGAGTCGGCAAGAGTGTAATCAATATCACCATCGATCACTGCTTGTAATAGCTCTTCTTCGTCGAGATCTTCTGTTTCGCGCCAATTTAAATTGGGGTGAGTTTGTTTAATTTGTTGCAGTGCCAATGAATGGCTACTTTTGGCAAGTACTGTCAGGTTATCGGTTAGATCATCAAAATCACGAGGTCTTACTCTACCTTGTTTATAAACCAGTTTTTGGCTAATTGTGCGATAGGTTGGGCCAAAACGGTAATCTTGGGCGCGTACTTTATTGTACGTTAAACCAGAGGCTATTAAGTCTAAATCGCCGCTATCTAAGCGTGAAAACATGTCGGATAAGTTAAAAAATGGCACCATCTCCAGTTCAACCCCAAGGTGATCTGCAAACTCTTGCGCTAACTCATATTCAAATCCTTGTTCACCTTGCACTGCTTGATAATAATTACTTGCTCCAGCTAACGTACCTACTCTGATTTTGTTTTGAGTTTTTATTTGGCTGAGTTGAGATTGCTGCTGTTGCATATCGCAGGCACACAAAAGCATTACTAACGTAATGATTGTTATTAGCTTTTGTTTAAACATACTGTGCCCCTTGAATGCTATTACACCCTTATATCAAAACTTTGCGATGACGTCACTTGGCGATTTGTCATAGATGACTTTACTGTGTTTTATATTTCATCTGCCACTAGGTATAATTAGCAATAAACGATGCTAACTTATAGCGCTCTTGCTGCAATTTTAATTCCCTGCTTAACCTGTATTTCCGAGTTACTTGAGTATATAATACCCGCCTAAAATATCGTTCAATCCCTAACCCCGGATGAAAATACCTATGTTGATCCTTCGTGGTGCACCAGCACTTTCCGATTTTAGAGTTCAGAAAATTTTAGCCCGTTGCCAACAGGCGCAACTTCCAGTCACTAATGTATACGCTGAGTATGCACACTTTGCAGATCTAACCGCACAGCTGTCAAGTGATGAGCAAACTAAGCTTGAGAAGTTACTTACCTATGGTCCAACGATTGCCGAACATACACCTGCAGGCACTTTGGTGTTAGTAACGCCTCGTCCTGGCACAATCTCGCCATGGGCTTCAAAAGCGACGGATATTGCACATAATTGTGGCTTAACTCAAGTACACCGTGTTGAGCGCGGCATCGCTTATTATGTTGAAGGTGACTTAAACGCTGAGCAATTAAATCAAGTTGCAGCCTTATTACATGACCGCATGACCGAAGCAACGCACAGCGCAATGGACAACGCTGCGACGTTATTCCGTACTGATGCACCGAGTCAAATGTCATCAGTTGACATTTTAGCCGGCGGCCGTGAAGCGCTAGCAACTGCAAACGTTGAGCAAGGTTTTGCCCTTGCTGATGACGAAATTGATTACTTGGTAGAAAACTTCCAAAAGTTAGGGCGTAACCCGAACGACATTGAATTATTTATGTTTGCCCAAGCAAACTCAGAGCATTGTCGTCATAAAATTTTTAATGCAGATTGGACCATCGATGGTGTAGTTCAGCCTAAATCGCTATTCAAAATGATTAAAAATACCTACGAGCTAAACCCTGAAAACGTATTATCTGCTTATAAAGATAACGCCGCAGTAATGAAAGGTTCGAAAGCGGGTCGTTTCTTCCCAAATGCTGAAGGTGAATATGCATATCATCAAGAGAACATTGAAATCTTGATGAAAGTTGAAACCCATAACCACCCAACTGCGATTGCTCCATTTTCTGGTGCTGCTACCGGTTCAGGTGGTGAAATTCGTGATGAAGGTGCAACAGGCCGTGGCTCTAAGCCAAAAGCAGGTTTAGTTGGCTTTACTGTATCAAACTTACGTATTCCTGGTTACGAGCAACCGTGGGAAACTGATTTTGGTAAGCCTGCTCGTATCGTTACAGCATTAGATATTATGACTGAGGGCCCATTGGGTGGCGCTGCGTTTAATAATGAGTTTGGTCGTCCAAACCTAGTCGGTTACTTCCGCACTTATGAAGAGCAAGTAATCAGTCATAATGGCCTTGAGGTGCGTGGTTACCACAAGCCAATTATGCTTGCCGGTGGTTTAGGTAATATTCGTACTGACCATGTACAAAAAGGTGAAATTCCTGTTGGTGCTAAGTTGATTGCGTTAGGTGGCCCAGCGATGAACATTGGTTTAGGTGGCGGTGCCGCTTCATCAATGGCGTCAGGCCAATCAAATGAAGATTTAGATTTTGCATCAGTGCAACGTGAAAACCCAGAAATGGAACGTCGTTGTCAAGAAGTCATCGATAAATGCTGGCAGTTAGGTGATGCTAACCCAATCGCGTTTATTCACGATGTCGGCGCGGGCGGTTTATCAAATGCATTCCCTGAGCTTGTTAATGACGGTGGTCGTGGGGGCAAATTCCAACTGCGCGATATTCCAAATGATGAGCCGGGCATGGCACCGCATGAGATCTGGTGTAACGAGTCTCAAGAGCGTTATGTACTTGCTGTCGCGGTTGAAGATTTTGACCGTTTTGAAGCCATTTGTAAGCGTGAACGTGCGCAATATGCAGTGATTGGTGAAGCGACTGAAGAGCGTCATTTAACCGTTGCAGATAGCCATTTTGGTAACAACCCCGTTGATTTACCACTGGATGTGTTATTAGGCAAAGCACCTAAAATGCACCGTGAAGCGCAATCTCAACAAGTTATTGGTAAAGCGCTGGATACTACAAATATTGACGTAAGTGAAGCGGCAACACGTTTATTACGTTTACCTGCGATTGCTGAAAAGACGTTCTTGATCACCATTGGTGACCGCTCAGTAACAGGGCTAGTTGCTCGTGACCAAATGGTTGGTCCTTGGCAGGTGCCAGTTGCTAACTGTGCCGTAACTGCAGCAACGTATGACACTTACCATGGTGAGGCAATGTCTCTTGGTGAGCGTACACCTGCAGCATTGCTTAATTACGGCGCATCAGCACGTTTGGCCGTAGCTGAATCATTAACCAATATTGCTTGTGCTAACATTGGACCGCTTGAAAACATTAAGTTGTCTGCTAACTGGATGGCAGCAGCTGGTCACCCTGGTGAAGATGCGGGTCTTTACGAAGCAGTTAAAGCGGTGGGTGAAGAGCTTTGCCCTGCGCTTGGTTTAACCATCCCTGTGGGTAAAGACTCTATGTCGATGAAAACCCAGTGGGATGAGAATGGCGAGCAGAAGTCAGTAACCGCACCATTATCACTTATTATCACCGCGTTTGGTCGTGTTGACGATGTACGTAAAACGGTTACTCCGCAGCTACGTACAGATAAAGGTGAAACCTCACTTATCTTGGTTGACTTAGGTGCAGGTAAAAACCGACTAGGTGCTTCAAGTTTAGCGCAAGTTTATAAGCAATTAGGTGATGTAACGCCAGATGTAGATAGCCCTGAATTACTAAAAGGCTTTTACAATGCAATGCAAGCGTTAGTCGCTGATAATAAGTTACTTGCTTATCATGACCGTTCAGACGGTGGTTTATTTACCACAGTGGCTGAAATGGCATTTGCGGGTCATACTGGTGTGACTGTTAATTTAGATGGTTTAACAGGTTCTGACATTGAAGCACTTTATAATGAAGAGCTCGGTGCGGTAATCCAAGTTGCTAACAGTGATTTAGAGGTCGTGAATGCAGTATTTGCTGAGCATGGCATTGCTGCAATCAGCCATGAAATTGGCACACTTAACAGTGACGACAGTGTGGTATTTAACCGCGCTGGTAACCCTGTACTTAGTAATACGCGTACTGAATTACGTACTATTTGGGCAGAAACCACCTACCAAATGCAAGCACGTCGTGATAACCCTGATTGTGCCAAGCAAGAATTTGATGCCAAGTTTGATGTTAAAGACCCTGGTCTTAACGTTAAACTAAACTTCGATTTAAATGAAGATGTGGCAGCACCGTATATTGCGACAGGCGCTAAGCCTAAAATGGCTATCTTACGAGAGCAAGGTGTTAACTCGCATTTAGAAATGGCAGCTGCATTTAACCGTGCTGGTTTTGCGGCAGTTGATGTACACATGAGCGATATTCTTGAAGGGCGTTTAAGTCTGGAAGAGTTTAAAGGCTTAGTGGCATGTGGCGGCTTCTCTTACGGTGACGTGTTAGGTGCTGGTGAAGGTTGGGCTAAATCAATCTTATTTAATGATATGGCACGTGAGCAGTTCCAAAGCTTCTTTGAGCGCCAAGACTCATTTAGTTTAGGTGTGTGTAACGGTTGTCAGATGTTATCAACATTAAAAGAGTTGATCCCTGGCACTGAACATTGGCCACGCTTTGTGACAAATAAATCGGAACGTTTTGAAGCACGTTTTAGCTTAGTTGAAGTGCAAGAGAATCCTTCGGTATTCTTCAACGGTATGGCGGGCTCTCGTATGCCTATCGCTGTGTCTCACGGTGAAGGTCATGCTGAGTTTGCTAATGATGCAGCAGTGAAAGCAGCGCTTGAGTCAGGTACTGTAGCGGTTAAGTTTGTTGATAACTACGGTAACCCTACGACACAATATCCTGCTAACCCGAACGGCTCGCCAGAAGGTATCACAGGTATTACTTCAGCTGATGGCCGTGCTACAGTAATGATGCCACATCCTGAACGTGTATTCCGTGCGGTTGCTAACTCGTGGCACCCAGATGAGTGGCGCGAAGATAGCCCATGGATGCGTATGTTCCGCAATGCACGTAAAAATGTAGGTTAAACTATATTTATACACACTAGATTCATTATCTAGTACTAGAATAAAAGGCTGCACTATGCAGCCTTTTTTGTTTATGCTGGTCAAAGGTCAAAGGTATTTTAAGGATAATATGTTTAAGCGTGTAGGTTGGGGGTTATTAATTCTAGTGCTAAGTGTACTTTCACTTGGTTATATTTTTCGCATGCCGATCACCTTGCATTTTGTTGCTCCTTCACTGCATCAAGCTGGAGTTGAACTGCATTGTTTGGATTGGTCGTTAACAACCAATCTGGATCTCCATGTACAGCGAGCATGTATTGGCTATCAAGGGCAGTTGCTTGAATTAGCTGATATTACGGCCAATACTCAAAACATCACGGTTAACCGTGCAAATTTAATACTGGTAAACCATGATTCTTCGACTGAGCCTAGTGTGGCTAAAAAGCTTGCTTTGGCGTTACCGCAAAGTCGCCCGTTGTTACATCTAAAACGTTTAGTGATCACTCAGTCTCAATTAAAAAAACCACTTATTATCAGCATAAATGAGCCGGTGTTAAATGAGTTTGTTGTTACTGGTGATGTGAAAGCTGAGGTTGACGTTAAAAATACCAAGTTGGCAGGAAATATTGAGCTTGATGAGCGACTACTTTCTACAGTTAAGGCCGCGACTGTTAACTCGATTGCAGGACTTAATTTAACTAGCCAAAATAGATTCGCTTTTGATGGTATTGTACTCGATATAGATACTCAGCTAGGTGCTGATTTCACTTACGCCATCAATACCTGCTCGATGACAATTAAAAGTAGTGGCAAAGTCAGCAGTCACTATAACTTAAATTCAAAAACATTAACCCTAGATGCTCAGCAATTAGCAACAACACTCAATGGCAAAAATGAGTGTTTACAAAGTTTGGCTGGTGTTATCGATGATGATGCACAGCAGCAATTTGTTACTCGGCAAATACCGTTAAATTGGCGATTAGTTTTACCTAGTAAGATAATTGTGCAAGACACTCAATTGACATTAGATCAGCTAACATTGCAGGCAGGATCACAACTGCTCATGAATGTTAAACAGTTAGCGGTTGATATAAAGAACCCTTTAGAAACCCTATTGGCACAATTCGCGTTGTCGTTTTCGAGTGATGATATTGCATTATTAGATATAGCCGCGAGTGTTGTTAGCAGTGATATTGATGGTAACTATCAGTTAAAAGTGGCTGCGCTGCCTGATTTTATCGATGTTGATGCGCAGCATATTAGTGCACAAGGGCATTTTTCAATAAATAGCATATTGGCTGCACAGCCTGCTCTCGAATTGTCAGCACAATTAGCGCTGGGGCAATTAAAAGTGCATGATATTGGTATTGATAATTACCAAGCAACTTTTAAGGCGAAGCTACAAAGTAATCAATACTTAACCGCTAGCTTATCGAGTCAGATTGATACTGTTAATATGGGGAGTATTAAACTATCTCAGCTGACGAATCAGCTAACTGCTGCAGGAAGTTTGTCAGCAGGAGAATTGTTTTTTGATTTAACTAGTGAAACAAAGTTAGCCAAGCTACAAACGGAAGAGTTACGACTTAACGATATTCGTATAAGCTCAACAGGTTTACAAAGTCGTGCCCTGCAAGCATCTCATCATATATATGTAGAGGGGATAGAGCTTGTGGCAATGCATAATATAACAAGCACAGCTCATCCATTTGAGGTGATAATTTCAGAGCAGTTAGTTACTAAGCTTAACCCACTGCTTCATCAATTTGTGCCGCTTGCAACCTTAACAGATGGTAAAGTCAGTGGCCGTATTGCTGGTGATATTAATCTGCAACAGGCCGATCTCTCTTTACAGCTAGTCGGTGTAAGTGGTTTATACACAGATTACCTTGCAAAGCATTTTAATACTCAATTTACAGGTCGTTATGATTCAGGGCAGCTTAATGTTGTGCCTTCTACATTTGAACTAAATGAATTACGAGCTGGTGCTGTGGTGAAGCAGCTAACAGGGTTTTGGCAAGTACAGGCAAATGAACTTGCTGTTACGGAGCTTACAGGGAAGGTTATGGGAGGGCATTTTTTGCTGGATAAATATCGCCTTACAGAAGAGCCGCAACAAGCATTAGTTACATTTGACAATATAGATGCTAGCAAGGTCATTACCCTTGATGCTAAATCGGGTATTAGCTTAACTGGAAATGTAGCTGGACACTTGCCTGTTTATTTCACAAAAGCAGGTATTGAGGTTAAAGGTGGGCAGCTTGTTAATCAAGGTGCTGCTAAATTACTTATCACTGATAATGCAGCTTTTAATTCGGTAAAGGCTCAACAACAAGAGTTAGGGCCTATACTTGGCTTGCTTGAAAATTTAGATATTCAGAGTATTAAAAGTAGTGTTAACTTAAAACCTGACGGCTGGATGACCTTAGGCGTTAATTTGCAAGGGTATAATCAACAGCAAGCACAGCAAGTTAATTTTAACTATAATCATGAAGAGAACGTGTTCACACTATTACGAGCACTGCGCTTAAGTGATGAAATTACGCAAAAAGTTGAACAAGAGTATTCAACAAAAGGAAGTAATAATGACTAAATGGTTAGTAATATTAACCGCATTGGGATTACTCAGTGCATGTACGCATCGTGTTGAGGTGGCCGCTAAGGAACCTATTACAATTAACTTAAATGTTAAGGTCGATCATGAAATCCGCGTAAAAGTTGATAGAGAACTCGACAGTTTATTTAGTGATGACAGCGAATTATTTTAAGGAGCAAGTATGAATATAGTAAAAAATAAAAAACTAAGCATTGTCACTTTATTAAGTGCGGTGTGTTTGTCGTTTTCGGCTTGGGCCATTTCGTTAGATGATGCAAAAAATCAAGGGCTAGTGGGTGAGGACAGCTCGGGTTATTTAGGCCTTGTGGTGCAAAATGCAGAGGCAAAAGTGGTTGTCGATGAAATTAATGCTAAACGTAAAGCACAGTATTTAAAGCTCGCTAAAAAGAACAACTTGTCGCTTTCTCAAGTAGAAGCGCTGGCAGCTGCTAAAACGATTGAAAAAACCCAATCGGGTCACTTTGTTGAAGTGAACGGAGAATGGGTTAAAAAGTAACATTCCTTTTTACTAAAAGCTGAGTGATTAAGCACTCGGCTTTTTACATCCAGCAAGTAATTGTTGCCAAAAGTCGATGCCTTTTCGGCGAGCTAAATTGATGTTGTGATCTGGAATTGATTCAGGTTCATTATAATCATCAAGTGCTGCACTCATACTAGCCTCACGAATTAGATGTAAGGTAGGAAAAGGCGCGCGGTTAGTGTAATTTGCTGCATCATTGTCATCACTATCGGCAAACACATAGTCAGGATGAAAGTTGGCTATTTGATATTTACCTTCAAAGCCTTGGGCAACTAATAGCGCATTGGCTAAATCCACTAAATCTAAAAATTCCTCAAAGTCAGTAAAGCCTTGTTCAAACATCAATAATGTAGTCTCTCGAGCCGGTTGTTGATCAAGTTCAATACATTGTTCGATCATCTCCATCACAGCATCATCAATGCTGGTTGCTTGGCTGGTTTGATAATGAATGCAATTATTTTCAACTTCTTTACGGGCAAAGGGGCAAAAGTTATATTTAACAATGACATTAGCTACCCATAAACGGGTTTGTTGTTCTGGTAAGGTTAGTTTTTTTTGTTCAGTCATTGTGTGGCTCTAAAAACTTGTTAATGATGGCGATCGTTTTCGCGATGGCGCCTTGGTTGTTAGCAACACATTGTGCTGCCTGTAGACCTAGCTGCTGGCAAAACGCTGGTTGTTGATGAAGCTCGTATAGTTGCTCCGCTAACATCTTTGTATCGCTTACTTGTATACACCCACCTGATGCAATCAGTTCAGGGTAAACATGGTTGAAATTATAGGTATGCGGGCCTGTTAAAACACCGACAGAAAATGCCGCTGACTCGAGAGGGTTATGCCCGCCACGTGCAATTAAACTGCCGCCAATATAATTGATGTTGGCCATACCATATAAACATTGCAATTCACCTAAAGTATCAGCAAGGAGTACTTGTTCGCTTTGATAGTTATTTTTACTGCGGCGGCTAAAGCTCAATGGTGAGTCATCAAGCAATGTGGCGACCTTATCAAATTGTTCTGGGTGGCGCGGCGCAATAACTAGCAGTGCATCTGGAATCTGTTTTAGCAGCTGCTGATGAGCAGCTAATACTAGCTCATGCTCACTAGGGTGCGTGGAACCGGCAACCCAGATAAAACGCTGATTATTGTATTGGCTTTTTAGGGTGTCGACTTTGTCTAACTGATCGCTAGTTGGCTTTATATCAAATTTAATTGAGCCAGTAATATGCACTTTTTGCTCATTGAGGCCAAGCTCAATAAAGCGTTTAGCGTCTTCATGATTATGACTAGCTAAAGCGGTAATTGATTGCATTATAACCTTAGTTAATGGCGCTACTTTTTGATAACCCTGTTGTGATTTTGCTGAAAGCCGCGCATTGAGTACTAGTACAGGAATATTCTGTTGTTTACACTGCGCCATAAGATTAGGCCAAAGTTCGGTTTCTAAAATACACATTAACGTGGGTTTAACACGCTTTAAAAAGCGCGCTGTAGCACAAGGGTAATCAATAGGTAAATAGGCGCACTGTACCGAGTCTTTAAAATTATTATGTATTTGTTCACGGCCTGTAGGGGTGTTACAGGTTATCATAAATGAGTTACTTGGCTGCTGGTATTGTAGCTCTTTGAGCAAAGGCGTTGCAGCAAGTACTTCACCAACTGAAGCGCAATGGATCACAATTAGATCATCTTTTAATACTGTGCTTTCTTGTGAGGTATTTTTTATCGTAATGAAGCCAAATCGTTCCGCAAAGTGCGCGCGATAACCTGCGTTCTTTTTACCTCTAAGTATATATAAATAATAGGTTATGAGAGGACTAAGCAAATAAAGAATCAGTGAATAAAAAAAGCGTGCCATTTTCCAGCCTCGAATTATAAACACTAATGATAACGCGGATACCCTTTAAGCAAAATGCGAAATTGTTAAAAAGCGTTAGAACAGAGAGTTTTGGGTGTTTAGTTGCAGCTAATTTGGTAATATTTAACTACCATTATGAAAAATACAGTCGTTATGAAATTCAAATTGATAAAAGCCGTGGTATTAACCAGTTTTATGAGTTGCGCATTGCCTTCACTTGCAACACCAACTGCTTACTTACCAATTGGCATGGATGCACAGCTTGATCATCAGCTCGATACGTTATTTGCCTTGACGTCAGGCACACCGATGACAAAGCCTTATCGCTTAACGGAAGTTGAAGCGGCGCTTACTAAATTGCAAAATGCACAGCCAAGTTTAGTCGCGGCAATACGTGCTAAAATTAAGCCTTATCAAGGCAACGATAATATTACTCGAGTAGGTGTTAAGCTGCGTGCTGATGGCAGCAATGCAACCAAGCTTGCCAATCAACGTGGTGTGAGCTCTGATGAATGGGGGCAAGTGTTCTTTGAGGGTATTTGGCGTCCTAATGACTATACCTTGATGCAAGTGGGAGTTGATTATCGCGCGAAGCAAAATAAATTCGTTAATTATAACAGTTTTGTCAGTTTTGCTGGCGATGACTTGCAGTTAAATATTGGTTACAAAGAGCATTGGTTTTCGCCGTTTAAGCAATCAGCGCAGATTATTTCTACTAATGCCCGTACCTCGCCATCAATTTCATTAGGGATGGTGGCACCAGCCCATAACTGGTGGAACTTTGATTTTGAGCTTTATTACTCCGAGCTTGAACATGTTGAAAAAGGCATATTATATCAAAATGAATTGCATGATGGCACGCCTCGCTTAGCTGGCACACATATTAGTTTAGAGCCTGTAGATGGGTGGAAAATTGGCATTAATCGTATGATGCAATTTGGTGGTGGGCCTCGTGATGTTGGTTTTAGCGATGTAGCTAAAGCATTCTTTGACCCTGCAGGTAATGATAATGGTGCAATAGCGGGGGGCCCTGATAATGAACTTGGCGACCAGTTTGCTTCAATAACGAGTGTTGTGAACTTTAATTGGGGTATGCCGGCAGAGCTTTATTTTGAGTATGGCGGCGAAGATACCAAAGAACACAAAAACTACCAATTTGGTAATATTGTTTATAATTATGGCGTGTTCTTACCTCAATTAACTAGCGATCTGTCACTTCGCTACGAATATACTAGCATGCATAGTCTTTGGTATATGAATTACATATATCCAACAAATGGCAATACTAATGATGGCTATGTTATTGGTCATTATGCTGCTGATAAACGTTATTTTGGTGATGGTGTGCCTTCGAATATACATAGCCTTGAGGTCTCTTATGCAGCCACACAGGATTCTTTTTGGCGTACAAAGTTTACTTTAATAGATAACGAGAGTGGCTATGTTAACGATTTTGGTGGTGTTAGTGAGCAATATAAACAAGCCATTGAGTTACAAATCAGTAATAACCGAAAGTGGCAAGAATATAATATTGAAACAACTTTAACTTACGGCGAAGATGTCTTTGGTGATAACTATACGTGGTTGTCAGTGGCACTTTTTTGGTAGTAGCTAGTCAGACTAATTTTGAGAGGATTACCCATGTCTAATATTGATTCTGTAGCGAGCAGCTACCTTGAAAGTTTAACCCGTCACCAAGTATTGTTTGAAACGATGGAAACCTACCACCCTCAAGTAATGCAATTGCTTGAAGTTTGCCACAGTACTTTGCAAGCTGGTGGAAAAGTAGTTTGGTTTGGTAATGGTGGCAGCGCAGCAGATGCTCAGCATTTAGCTGCAGAGTTTGTCGTACGCTACAAATTAGAACGTGGCCCATTAGCATCTATGGCGCTAACAACCGACACTTCCATCTTAACTGCGCATAGTAATGACTATCACTTTGACACAGTTTTTGAGCGTCAGGTTCTTGCGTTGTGTAAGCCTGAGGATTTAGTGATTGGTTTAACTACCTCTGGCACTAGCGCTAATATTAATATAGCGTTAGCTGCTGCAAATGAAATAGGCGCTTATACAGTTGCATTTACAGGCCGCGATGGCGGTAAAGTAAAAGATATCGCTAAATTATCCATTATTATTAAAGATGACGAAACAGCACGTATTCAAGAAGCACATATGTTTATTGGTCATTGGTTATGTGAAGCCATTGATATGGTTGTAGCGGGGCAGAGTTAATGGATTTAGCGTTATTAAAAAACCTATCTAACGCTAAAATATTAGTGGTTGGGGATGTGATGCTTGACCGTTATTGGCATGGTGATTCAGGGCGCATATCGCCAGAAGCACCTGTGCCAATAGTGAAAGTAAGTAAATTTGAAGATAAAGCCGGTGGCGCCGCAAACGTGGCAAAAAATATTGCTCGTTTAGATGGTAAAGTTGGCTTGTTGGGTTTAATTGGTGAAGATGAAAGCGGCCAAATCTTAGAGCGAATTCTAGCTGATGAACGTATAGATTCACAATTAGTCAGTGTTTGTGATTTGCCAACTATTTCAAAAATGCGTGTGATTAGCCGTCATCAACAAGTCGTTAGACTTGACTTAGAAGAGATGTTTACTGAGCAACACAGTCAATTACTTTTAAACCGTCTGGAATTAGTATTAGATGAGTACGACTTTGTTTTATTCTCAGATTATAATAAAGGCTCATTAAGCTTGATCCAGCAAATGATAAAACTTGCTAAAGGTGCTGGAAAAACAGTTCTAATTGATCCTAAATCCTCAGACTTAAACTTATATCGCGGTGCTGATTTTATTACTCCTAACTTGAATGAATTTAAGCTTGCCGGTGGTAAAACAGATTCGGAACAGCATTTAGCAGACAGTGCTCGAGCACTGATCAGCGATGCAGGGATCGCGGCCATGCTATTGACTCGCTCAGAGCAAGGTATGTCACTTATTAGTGCCGATGAAAAACACGATTTTGCAGCGCAACAGCTTGAAGTCAGTGATGTTACCGGTGCTGGTGATACTGTTATTGCAACTCTGGCGGTGATGTTAGGTGCAGGAATGCAGCCTAAAGATGCAGTGGAAATTGCTAACCTTGCGGCTGGAATTGCAGTGAGTAAATTAGGGGCAGCTACGGTATCGCCTGAAGAGTTAAGTCGTAAGTTAGGTCAATACTTACAAAAAACCGGTGAGCATTATCAAACCCCATTTGATGATGTGCTTCAGCATATTGAGTTTGCAAAGCAAAATGGTGAAACTATCGTGTTCACCAATGGTTGTTTTGACATTTTACATGCGGGGCATGTGCGTTACTTAGCACAAGCCAAAGCACGTGGAGATCGTCTAGTCGTCGGTTTAAATAATGATGAATCAATAACGCGTTTAAAAGGTCCAGAGCGCCCTATTAACCCGCTTGATGAGCGTGCTATGGTGCTGAGCGCTTTGGCATCAGTTGATTGGGTAATTCCATTTGGTGCAGTTGAAGAAAACGATACACCCGCTAAATTAATTGAGCTGATCAGTCCTGATATCTTAGTAAAGGGTGGAGATTACACTGTTGAACAAATTGCAGGCGCTGATCATGTACTTCGCCATGGCGGAAAAGTTGAAGTACTTGAGTTTTTAAATGGCTGCTCTACGTCAAAAGTGATCAGTAAAATAAAGGCTTAACGGCTATATTTTAAGAGTGGACTGGTATGCTGTGTGTAACTGCTGCCAGTCTGTAGTTTGCCAATGCATTACTTTATTTCGGCCTTGCTCTTTATGAAACGAACGAGCAAGGCGGGTCATATTAGCTTGTTGCCAATTACTGGCGGGGAGTTTTAGTTCACCGCGGTCAAAGTCAATAATGTATATCTCGCCCGTTTCATCAAATAGAATGTTGTTAATATTCAAATCAGCGTGATACACCCCATGATTATGAAAATCCGCAATCGTGTGTGCTACTTTAATTAACTCTTGTGCGCTAAAGGGACGTTGTTTTAATATATCAAGCACACTTTGTGCGCCTGCAACAGCTTGAGTAATTATATCGCCACGGTAAATTAAGCCAGCTTGCGATATTTTAGCTGCAATCGGCTTTGGTACATTTAGACCTAATTCGCACAGTTTCATCATTAATGAAAACTCTTGGTAAACACGGGTTTTTTCCAGTCCAAAAAACACATATTGATCACTTAGCACTTTACCCACTAAACCGCCACGCCAATAATGCCTGAGCACTGCTGTTAGCCCGTTATGGCAGAAAAACCATGCAGTTGCGCGACCTTTTTTGGCGCCGACAATTTTTCCTTGCTGCTGCCAATATTCATTATCAAACCAATTTAAGCTAATTTCGGCACTATGCTCAGGATGGCTTAAAATAATGTGTTCATTGATGGTTTGCTGGTTAAACATGGCGTACTTATTTTATTGCAGGTGATAGTGCTATCTTAACCTGTTTTAAAGCCGAGCATAAGTGCTTGCAATAGTGGGTGGTTAATTTAAGATCATGGTAATTATCCAGCATAAAGCAAAGGACACCTGTGACTGACTCAACCACCTAT
The DNA here is from genome assembly GCF_014164495.1 of Pseudoalteromonas sp. SG41-5. Classification (NCBI taxonomy): domain Bacteria; kingdom Pseudomonadati; phylum Pseudomonadota; class Gammaproteobacteria; order Alteromonadales; family Pseudoalteromonadaceae; genus Pseudoalteromonas; species Pseudoalteromonas sp. SG41-5. The sequence goes on from NZ_JACJFH010000008.1 coordinate 18,025, forward strand.
TCAGATATTTGTATTTTAAGACTCTCAGCAATTGGTGATGTTTGCCATGGCGTATCTGCAGTGCAGGCAATTCAAAAAGCGCACCCCAATGCAAAAGTTACCTGGGTGGTCGGCAAAATTGAAGCCATGTTACTAGCTGATTTACCCGGTGTTGAGCTGGTGGTGTTTGATAAAAAACAAGGCAAAGCAGCCTATCAGCAATTAAAACAACAATTTAAAGGGCGTAAGTTTGATGTGTTGCTGCATATGCAAGTGGCACTTCGAGCTAACTTAGTGGCGCGTTGTATTCCTGCAAAAGTTAAAATTGGTTTTGATTGGGCGCGCTCAAAAGAATTGCATAGCTTGTTTATTAACCAGCGCATTGCACCACAGCAGCAGGCTCATGTGTTAGAAGGCTTTAAAGGCTTTGCGCAGGCGATAGGTGTACCTGATTATCAACCAAACTGGCAAATGCCAGTCAGCGAACATGATCAAAGTAATGCTGATGAATTACTTGGTACGGAGCGATTAGAGGGGCGAATTTTTGTGATTTCTCCAGCTGCCAGTAAAAAAGAACGCAATTGGCTGGCTGAACGCTATGCTAAGCTTGCAGAACATGCCTACAAGCAAGGGTTTCATGTGGTGATCACGGGTGGCCCGACAGAGCTTGAAGTGACGCTCAGTGATGACATTATTGCAGCCACTACAACGCCAATCCTTAATTTAGTGGGTAAAACCAAACTCAAAGAGTTGCTTTGCGTACTTAAACGAGCTGCATTGGTATTAGCACCTGATACAGGCCCTGCTCATATGGCCGTCACCGTAGGCACTCCCGTTATTGGTTTATATGCCCACTCAAACCCGAAACGCACTGGACCCTATTTATATCAAAATTACGTGGTTGAGGTGTATCACCAAAACTTACTCAAGCAAACTGGTAAAACCGCTGAGCGATTACCTTGGGGTACGCGGGTTAAAGGCAGTGATCTAATGAGCCAAATAAGTGTTGATGAAGTAGCTTTGATGTTTGACCTTGTGGTTGAGAAAGAGCAATTATGAGCAATATCAATAAAGCCTTATTTTTAGACCGTGATGGCGTGGTTAATATCGATCATGGTTATGTTTATGAGTCGGATAAATTTGAATTTGTGCCAGGCGTATTTACTGCATGTAAGGCGTTTGCGGATGCAGGCTATAAACTGATCATAGTGACTAATCAATCTGGTATTGGCCGTGGTTACTATTCAGAGGCGGATTTTCACGCTTTAACACAGTGGATGATAGCCCAATTTGCTGCGCATCAAGTAAAGGTGACGGATGTTTACTTTTGCCCACACCACCCGAAAAAAGCATTACCCGAATACCTCAAAGAGTGTGATTGTCGTAAACCAGCTCCGGGCATGTTACTGCAAGGCATCGCTGATCATCATATCAATCCAGCTTGCAGCATTATGGTTGGAGACAAACTAAGCGACATGCAAGCGGCAAGTAAAGCGGTTATTGGCACTCGGGTGCTTGTACGATCCGGGCAGGAGTTTGATGCGGTAGCCATCGACTCGGCAGATCATGTTTGTGATTCGTTAGCAGACTTACCCTCAATATTGCTATAGCCCAATGTAAACTGGCAGCATAAGTTGTCAGTTCCTTATTTCTGCGATGAACTACAAACAGTGCATTTGTTTGACTAAACTTTTACAATAGCCACAAAGATGAGCCGTGTTAACTTAAGTACGCTCACCCCGTTCAATAATTTGGAGATTACAGATGAGAGCATCTGCGTTTTTTACTCAGCTTCAGCAGCAAATTGAAGATGTAAAAGCCGAAGGCTTATATAAAAATGAGCGTATTATTACTTCGCAGCAGCAAGCACAAATTCAAGTTGCTTCTGGTGATAAAGTTATTAACTTCTGTGCAAATAATTACTTAGGTTTAGCGAATAGCCCTGAGCTGATCCAGGCTGCACAAAACGGCTTAAATGACCATGGCTTTGGTGTTGCGTCAGTACGCTTTATTTGTGGTACACAAGACATTCATAAAACATTAGAGAAGAAGATCAGTGAATTTTTAGAAACGGAAGACACGATTTTATATTCATCATGTTTTGATGCCAATACCGGTTTATTTGAAACAATTTTAGGCGCTGATGATGCGATTATCTCTGATTCGTTAAATCATGCTTCTATCATTGATGGCGTTCGTTTATGTAAAGCAAAGCGCTTCCGTTATGCAAATAATGATATGGCAGATCTTGAAAAGCAATTGATTGCTGCCGATGAAGCGGGTGCAAAAACAAAATTAATCGCCACCGATGGTGTGTTCTCAATGGATGGGGTTATTTGTAATCTTGAAGCGGTCTGTGACCTTGCTGATAAATACAATGCACTTGTTATGGTTGATGACTCTCATGCCGTTGGCTTTGTCGGTGAAAACGGCAAAGGCACACCTGAGTACTGCAACGTGCTAGACCGTGTTGATATTATTACCGGCACTTTAGGTAAGGCGCTTGGCGGTGCATCGGGTGGTTATACATCAGGTAAAAAAGAAATAGTTGAATGGTTACGCCAGCGCTCTCGCCCATATTTATTCTCAAACTCATTAGCGCCTTCAATCGTTACAGCATCAATCAAAGTATTAGAAATGCTCGAAAATGGCAGTGAATTGCGTGCTAAGTTATGGTCAAACGCTAAATACTTCCGTGAGCAAATGGAAGCGGCTGGATTTACCTGTGCGGGTAAAGATCACGCGATTATTCCAGTAATGTTAGGTGATGCTAAAGTTGCGTCGGCAATGGCTGATAAGTTATTAGCAGAAGGTATTTACGTCACTGGTTTTTCATTCCCAGTGGTGCCAAAAGGCCAAGCGCGTATTCGTACACAAATTTCTGCTGCGCACAGCATTGAGCAATTAGATACCGCAATTGACGCCTTTACCCGTATTGGTAAAGAAATGGGCATTATCTAATTAATTTATTTTAAACCGTTGCCTTCGCAGCGGTTTTTTTATTGAGTGTGATTCATGAAAGCATTATCTAAATTAAAAGCAGAACCAGGTATTTGGATGACGGATGCGCCAAAACCTGAAGTTGGGCATAACGATTTATTAATCAAAATTCGTAAAACCGCTATTTGTGGTACTGACGTACATATTTATAAGTGGGATGAGTGGGCGCAAAACACCATTCCTACGCCTATGGTAGTAGGTCATGAATATGTCGGTGAAGTGGTTGATATGGGTCAAGAAGTTCGCGGTTTTAGTGTTGGTGACCGAGTATCGGGCGAAGGGCATATTACCTGTGGCCATTGTCGTAACTGTCGCGCTGGGCGTGTTCATTTATGCCGTAACACCACTGGTGTAGGTGTTAACCGCGAGGGGGCTTTTGCCGAGTATTTAGTGATCCCAGCGTTTAATGCATTTAAAATTCCAGACAATATCAGTGATGAGTTAGCTTCTATTTTTGACCCATTCGGTAATGCAGTACACACAGCACTGTCATTCGATTTAGTGGGTGAAGATGTGTTGATCACAGGTGCAGGCCCAATTGGTATTATGGCTGCTGCAGTTGCAAAACATGTTGGCGCACGTCATGTAGTGATCACCGATGTCAATGAATACCGATTAGACCTTGCACGTAAAATGGGCGCAACGCGTGCAGTTAATGTGGCTAATGAAAAGCTTGAAGATATTATTAAAGAGCTTGGTATGACAGAAGGCTTTGATATTGGTCTAGAAATGTCAGGCGTACCGGTTGCATTTAATAGCATGTTAAATAACATGAATCACGGTGGTAAAATTGCCATGCTAGGTATTCCACCATCTGATATGGCGGTTGATTGGAACCAAGTGATTTTTAAAGGCTTAGTGATCAAAGGGATTTATGGCCGTGAAATGTTTGAGACCTGGTACAAAATGGCCAGTCTTATTCAGTCAGGGCTCGATCTAAATCCAATCATCACTCATCAATATTCAATAGATGACTTCCAAGCTGGCTTTGATATGATGATTTCAGGCCAATCGGGGAAAGTAATTCTTAACTGGAATTAATTATCCACTTGTTAAGAGAATTAAAGGCGGCATTTGTCGCCTTTTTTGTAATTATAAGAGAGTACTATGGCATTTAAGCATATTTCAATTACCGAAACTCAAGCACTACTTAATAAAGATGATGTCGTGATTGCTGATATTCGCGATCCTAATTCGTATCAAGCAGGGCATATTCCGGGTTCAGAGCATTTATCAAATGCCAATATTGGCGAATTTATGATGAACAAAGAGTTTGAACAGCCAATTATTATTGTTTGTTATCATGGTATGAGCTCACAAGGCGCAGCCAACTACTTAGCTGAGCAAGGCTTTGAAGATGTATACAGTATGGATGGTGGTTTTACCCAGTGGGAAACCCAATTTCCGGAGCAAGTGGAACGATGATCGAACTGGGTAGTATAAATAATCCACGTGCAGCACAAGGCTTTATTGATTATATAAAAAGCCAAGGCTTACAGGGCGAGCTTCGATCGCAAGATGGAAAAACGGTAATTATTTGTGTTGCCCCAGAGCATTTCCATCAAGCTCAGCCATTATGGCAAGCGTTTGTAGAAAACCCCAATCATGCCCGTTATCAAGAGGCATCTTGGCAAGTAGGAAGTACGCAATCACCGTTGAGCTATCAAGGCCATGACTTAAATTTAAAAGCACGCTTTAAAGCATTGAGCTGGTTAAACCAAACGGTCACTTTATTATGTGTAGGTATTTACATTGCCTTCTTACTCGGTGGCTTTGAGTCAATTTATAGCGTATTACAGTTTAAACCCAATCAACCATTAACTTGGCTTACACCTGCAATTGTGCATTTTACTGCTGTGCACTTAGTGTTTAATATTATGTGGTGGATCATGCTAGGCGATGGTATTGAAAAGCTCAGTGGTAAAAGTACTTTAGTAGGTCTTTTTTTAGTGACCGCGCTATTTAGTAATTGGGCTGAGTTTATTATGGTTGGCCCTAACTTTGGCGGCTTAAGTGGCGTTGTTTATGGTTTACTTGGGTTTTGTTGGATCCATCGGGCATTGAACCCGCAACAACCGGCTTTAGTAACTAATGGTATTATTGGTTTTATGCTGATTTGGCTGGTACTAGGCTTTGCTGACATGTTGTTTGTAAGTATGGCTAACTGGGCGCACTTAGGTGGGCTATTAAGCGGTATGGCTTACGCGTTTACCGCTCAATTGTTTACTAAAAAAACAGCTTAAGATACTCAGTTATATAAGTACTTAGTGATATAAATATTTAGTAAATAATACTTCGCGAATGATCTCTTGCCCTGTTTCTTGTTTTAACAGGGTTTTGAGTTTTTCGGCACAACGCTTTCTGATCTCTTCACGGCCGGTGAGTGATTTAATTTTTTCTTCAGGCTCTTTTGATAAAATTTCTACCAATGCATCTCTAAGTAACGGGGTGTGATGCTCAACAATAGCAATGTTTGACATATCACTGAGCATTAAATCTACAGTAATACGCACATAACCTAACTTTTTATTACTCTGACCAATATAGTTGGTAATGATATCGGGTTCGAAACCAAAGTAGCCCACAGTTGATTCAGCTTTGCTTGCAAAGCTGCTAAACAAGCTAATAAAGAAAGTGCTAATTAATATGCCAGCGTAAAGCGTTTTTTTCATATTCAGTAGAGAGCCCTGTAATTAATTGTTATTAGTCTATACGTAATAATGGCTAAGATACAGGCTGATGCAGCTATTATATTCATTAATCATCACTTTTTCCCCGACGCGGGCAGTGGTATCATTTAAAGGGTTATTATTAAATAGAGTTATCGTGATCACATTTCCTATTTCTGTAACTGCGGATTGGCAGTTAGGTACATCAATCAATTCTTTGTCTTGTAACGAGCAAGACTGGCTACTTGAACCCAACTCACTGACGGCTAAATTAAAAACACAGTGTGGTGAATTCTCTGTAAAAGTGCTTAGTGAGAAAGAGTTTGAACTGAGTATTTCACAACAACAATTACTAGATTGTTCAAAGCGTATTGGTATTAATCGTGAAGTTTTGCTGCTTTGTGATGGCATCCCTATGGTATACGCACAAAGCTGGCTGCCTGCCACCGATGATATGCAACAACAGCAATTATTGGCACTGGGTAATCGGCCTTTAGGTGATGTTATTTTTCAACATCCGGACTTAAAACGTACCGAAATTGAAATAGCACGTTTTGATTGTCAGCACCCAGTACAGCAGCTTGTTAGCCAATACTCTGCAGCTACAAAACCCTTGTGGGGGCGACGCAGTATTTTTTCGTTGGCGCAAAGCCGTTTTTTAGTAGCTGAAATATTTTTACCAGAGGCTTATCTATATTTATGAAATTTGCTGCCTTACACATTGCTCATATACCGTATTATAAGCAGTTAATGCGCACCGATAAGCCTATCGGTACTTTATTGCTGTTATGGCCTACATATTGGGCATTGTGGCTTGCAAGTGATGGTATGCCAAGCCTACTTAATTTTGTGGTATTTAGCTTTGGTGTATTTGTTATGCGCAGCGCAGGTTGTGTTATTAATGATTACGCAGATCGTAAAATTGATGGCGCGGTAAAACGCACAGCACAAAGACCCTTAGCTTCTGGCTTGGTGAGTAGTGGCGAAGCATTAAGCTTGTTTTTGTTGCTTATCATAATTGCTTTCATACTGGTGTTGTTACTCAGTTGGCAAACCATATTATTGTCAGTCGGGGCATTGCTATTGGCATTTAGCTACCCATTTATGAAACGTTACACTAATTTACCGCAAATAGTGCTAGGTGCAGCTTTTGGTTGGGCTATTCCGATGGCTTTTATGGCTGCAACAGATAATATCCCACTGCTTGGCTGGTTGTTATTTATCGCTAATATTGCGTGGACTACGGCATACGATACTATGTATGCCATGGTAGACAGAGATGATGATTTGAAAATTGGCGTAAAGTCTACAGCGATATTGTTTGGTAGTGCCGATCGAATCATTATTTTTGCGCTAAATGGTGTATTTATAGGTTTGTTGGCTTTAATTGGTTATACGAGTCAATTAGCAATGCCGTATTGGCTTGGTCTATGTGTGGCATGTGGCTTTTTGGTTTACCAACAATTTCTAATTCATAGTCGTAATAGAGAGCATTGTTTTAAAGCTTTTTTAAATAATCATTATGTCGGTATGGTCGTTTTTATTGGCTTAGTGGCGTCCTTGCCATTTAATCTATAGTGTTAGCGAGGTGGATCAATAACGCCACTGATTGAAGTGTTTTTCCTAAACCAACCCGCAACTGAATAGCGATTATCAATTGTCGGCAGTACTTCATGCATAAAGCGTTCGCTTTCAAACATCACGAACGTGCCAGCTTTGGGCTGAATAGTGATTTCAACGTCTTTACTTTTAGGTTTGTAAATCACTAACTCACCACCAGATTGCACTGTATTTAAGTAAAATACAGTAGTAAATACACGGTTCGAACGCCCTTTAAATGCGTCGTAATGCTTTTTATAAAAGTCGCCATGCTGGTATTTCGCATAGTGACACTCATAATCAAATAAACCCATAAAGAAATAACGATTCAAGTTTACTCTAATATCTTCTAGCGCATTTTGATAATCAATTTGAGCTTGGCTACTACCATCAAACCAAAAGGTCTTGTCGGTGCGTATGCTCTTGTCTATTTGTAAATCCTGCTGACGGCCAATACCTGCTGATTTGAAATTGGGGTTGATACGATAACAATCTTCTATCAACGCGTTAGTCAGTGTTTCAGCAAACATATTTTCGATCACGGCGTAGCCATGAGTTTCTATGTCAGTTAAATAACGTCCAGGGATCAGGTTAAGGCTCATTAATTGTACTATATAGCAGGGAAGGCGCGTAGTTTAGCTTAAAATGATGCAAAGGTACTACTGAAGATTTAGAAACCAAGCCTGAGTTCTGCTTTAGGCTTGGTTTTCATGCTGTTACTTAAGAATTAATTGATAACGCTGTCTTTTCTATTAATGACAGGAGCTGGTTTATTGGGTCGTCAGCAGTAACTTGCTGGCTGGTTTGTACAATCAATTGCTCATGAGCTAAGTTCTTATTGGTTTTTAACTGGAGCAGATTATTATTCTCTGCGACCGAACTTGCATGTTCAATACTGCTAATTGCAACATGGTTTGATTTACACAACCCGTCCATTACTTGCTCAATACTGCCAACTTTTATACTGCTGGTCTTGTTTAAGCTATCGACAGCCTCATTCAACATAGTTTGAATTTGTTTTGATTGTGAAAAACAACTATACATAGGGTAATCATTTAAATCTTGTTTGCAAAGATTGTTCTTATTCGCAAGAGGATGGCTTTTTGCAACGAATAAAATAAGTTGATCAGGTAAGTGTATGTCATTGCCAATACTATTAACTGCTTGCGAACAAACGCTAATATCAATTTCACCTAATTGCAGTTTACGAACCAACTCACTTTGTTCTTGTAGTTGCATTTCGATTTTTACATGAGGGTATTGTGCTAAAAATTGGCCACATGAAATAGGCACTATGGCACTAGCATTATTGGTATAGCCAATCACCAGCTTTTCACTTGCACAGCCATTAACGGATTTAAATAAACGCTTTTTAGTTTCTTCGAGCTTGCTTAGAGTGTCTTGTGCGTACTCTAAAAAAAGCTCACCTTCAGTTGTTAGCTTCACGGAGCGAGTCGAGCGTTTGACTAATTCATAGCCAACTTCATCTTCTAAAGTCTGAATACTGCGCGTCAATGCTGAGGTACTAATTTTTGTTGTTTCGGCCGCTTGGCGAAAATGTCGTAGCTGGCCTAAAGCTACAAATTGCTCTAATTGTTCAAATCTCACTTTTATAGTCCTTTGTATAAGTAAGCCGCACTACTGGCGAACATAATTGATATTATTTTAATAGATAGTAATCCATTGTACCCAATTTGAAAAGCGCATTTCACACAATTGTTACAAGTATCAGTTAGGGTAACGCTCTTTTATCTCCAAAAAAAGTGTTAAATTGTTAATAAATATGTCCACAAGTTTTGGCTCAAACTGTTTGCCACTCTGTTTCTTGAGCAAATCGAGTACTTCTTCAAGTGGCCAAGCTTTTTTATAGCAACGATCACTGCCAAGGGCATCAAAAACATCCGCTAGAGCTGTAATACGACCAACAATGTGAATATCTTTACCTGCAAGTTGATTAGGATAGCCTGAGCCGTCCCATTTCTCATGATGTGTATGAGCAATGATTGAACCACATTTTAATATTTCGTTATTCGAATTCTTTAGAATATCATAACCAACTTCGGCGTGAGTTTGCATAATCGCCCACTCTTGATCATCAAGCTTACCGGGTTTATTGAGAATATGATCTGGAATACTTATTTTTCCAATATCGTGCAAGGGGGAGGCGAGTTTTATTACTTCACACTCAAAGTTATTTAAGCCATATAACTTACCTAACAGTTCACTATAGTGTGCAACTCTTTTGACATGTGAACCGGTTTCTTTTGAGCGTTTTTCAACGGCTTCACCGAGAATATACGATAGCTCTTTTTGCGAATCCTTCATCATTTCGCGTAATTTCAAGTTATCGTAAGCTAGAGCAATATTGTTGGCAAAAAACTCCAAAAGCTGATAATCGGTGGTTCCTAATAACGAGCCTTTGCGCACATACAACATCGTTTCGAGGCCCGCTTGAGTTGGAAAATAGCCAATGTAGTCATGCATGGTTTTTTGAGATGATTTGCGATTGTGTGCTTCAACAAATAATTGCTTTACATCTTCGGGGATCATATCGGCATTAGGTTCAGGCTCAACACCTGAAGCTGCCAGTAGCTTAAAATCAGTGGCTGGGGATGTTTGTTGGTTAACAGCTGCGGCACAATAAATTTCAGTGTCATCTAAGCCCATAACATTGGTTACATGGGATAAAATTGTTGATGCAAATTCATGGACACTATCACATTTTAAAAATGAGCTAGAAGCGTTGATTATTTTTTCAAGGCCTTTTCTATGACGCTCAATAATTTGAATATCACGATGTGAACGCAGAGCTGAATACAATAATGTTTTCATTTTTATTGCCGTCAGCTCGGTTTTATTTTTGTAATCGTTAATATCGTATTCACGGATCACCGCTTCTTCAGGGGCTTCGCCAGGTTGACCCGTTCGAAGAATAAGGCGGATGTCGTGGTTATTGATATCATCACGGATAAATTTTATTAAGTCTAAACCTGCATGGCTAGTTTCCATTACCACGTCGATTAAACCAACCGAAAAATCGAGATTTTGTTGCAATAATTCTTTTGCGGCTTTCGCTGAATAGGCATGATGTAAACACAAAGCTTTATCTTCAAAGGTAAAGCCAGATAGTACAAGTTTAGTGACTTGGTGAATATCATCCTCATCATCGACCACAAGGATATTCCAGAACGCTTGTGGTGACTGAGCTTCTGACTCTTCAATGACATTTTCTGAAAATAAAAAGTCGTTCACGTTTACGCCTTTAGTTTAATCATCCTGCTAAAGAGTATAGTGCTTGTTTTTTAGTCTGCCTTGTTGCTCAGTGGTTTTTTTTCAATGTTTTTAAGCTCAATTTCAATCGCATCACATGAAATATGTATTTCATATAAAGAGGTTAGCAACGATAGCGCAAGGCTGGCTAAGCTAATACCAAATAAAATTACGCCAGTGGTTTTAAACTCAATAAATAATGCAAACATTGAGAATGTACACATTAAAAAAGAAGCAACGCCATAGACTTGCATAGTTCGAATGAGTCTAATGCGTTTCCTTAGGTTAGTAATTTGTGCAACGACTAATGGTCGAATAGTGTCACCTTCACGGGCATTAAGTTCACGAATTAATTGTGCTAGCACTAAAAAACGATTGGTATATGCTAATAACAATAAAGAAATTGCAGGGAACAGCAGTCCAGGTGTCGTGAGGGTCATGATTATTTCCTATATAACAATTACTTCGCTTAGAGTAGCTTAGGGTAATTTAATCGCAAAGTAAAAGAGGTTGTCATTGCAAAATAAAATAAATAACAACAGTACAGAGCAACCCCCATTTCAATGGTTAACAATCTATTGCGCTGCAAATGCGGTAGAGGCAAACATTGTCAAAGGGTTATTACTTAACAGCAATATTGAGTGTCAGTTACTCGGTGAGTCCTTACAAGGAGCCGTTGGCGAAATACCTTTAGATCAAACCCAAGTGAGAGTACAGGTTTTTGTGATTAAAGAGCGCCAGGCGCGGCAAATATTGGTAAACTACACTCAAGTACAACAATCCGCTCCTGATTGGGTATGCCCCAACTGTAACGAGCATAATGGGCCAACATTTGAAATTTGTTGGTCTTGCAGGACACCAAATAATGACTAAAGCGAATAATTTTCAGCGTATAAGAGAGCTTAACTATTTGCAACAAGCGGTACTGGCAGCAGCATTAATTGAACGCATGCTACCTAATTATGGTTTATTTAGTGAAGCAACAGGATTTGGTGACGAAGCTATTTTGCGTAGTGCACTTAATTTGTGTTGGGAAAAAATCTTACTGCCGAAAAGTAAGATAAGTCTTGAAAAGCAAATTGAGAAAATAGAGCCTAATGTTCCAGAACTCGCTGATTTTGATATGTTCGGTACTTATCCAGCGATAGATGCCGCCACTGCCTTATTAGGTTTAATGCATGGTTTAATTGCCAAAGATGAGCAAGAATTTATCAGCATTAGTAAAATCTCTCAGGCGACTGTTGCGCGTTTTATTGAATATCAATTAACGGTTGAAGGTGAACTGGCTGATAATACAGCGGTACGTGAACATCCGTTAATGCAATACGAAATTGAAGTGTTAGGCGAGTTAATTGATTTTGTTGAGCAGATGGGCAGAGTAACAGCTGAAAATGTTAAAGCGTTAAAGCAACACGCTATAGCTGATGGACAAACAAACATTGGTATTACACTTTAAGTAACCAAAACTCTGATTAAGAGATTTATTTTAAGAATTTAAAAGTGCCAAAGGGCATGGGAGAAAACTGCAGTGCGAATTTTAGGCATTGAATCGTCGTGTGATGAAACGGGAATTGCAATCTATGATGATGAACAAGGTCTACTTGCTCATCAACTCTATAGCCAAGTAAAAGTGCATGCAGATTATGGCGGTGTAGTGCCTGAACTTGCATCTCGAGATCATGTTCGTAAAACCTTGCCATTAATCGATGCTGCTTTTGCACAGGCCGGTTGCGGACCTGAAGATATCGATGGTATTGCTTACACTGCAGGCCCAGGACTGGTGGGAGCATTATTAGTGGGTACTTCAATTGGACGCTCACTTGCCTATGGGTGGAATATTCCAGCAGTGGCTGTTCATCATATGGAGGGCCATCTACTGGCGCCAATGCTTGAAGAAAACGTGCCTGAATTTCCGTTTATTGCTTTACTCGTATCAGGTGGACACACCATGATGGTTAAAGTCGCTGGGATTGGTCAGTATGAAGTATTGGGTGAATCGGTAGATGATGCCGCAGGTGAAGCATTTGATAAAACAGCTAAGTTACTTGGTTTAGATTACCCTGGTGGGCCACGGTTAGCTAAACTTGCTGAGCAAGGTGTTCCTAAGCGCTTTATTTTCCCACGACCAATGACAGATAAACCGGGCCTTGACTTTAGTTTTAGCGGCTTGAAAACGGCGGCTGCAATTACTATTCGTAATAATGACGATGATCAGCAAACCAAAGCCGATATCGCTCATGCGTTTCAAACCGCAGTTATTGATACATTAGTTATTAAATGTAAGCGTGCTTTAAAGCAAACGGGTATAAATCGCTTAGTAATTGCCGGTGGTGTAAGCGCCAATATACAGCTACGTGCGCAACTAGAGCGTGTAATGCAAGGCATGAAAGGACAGGTTTATTATCCGCGCACAGAGTTTTGTACTGATAATGGTGCCATGATCGCCTATGCGGGTATGCAGCGCTTAAAGGCTGGGCAGTTTGCCAGCCTTGATATGAAAACGAGACCACGTTGGCCGATAGATAGTTTAGAGGCTATTTAAATTTAAGTATTGTTATCATCTTTAGTTGGTGGCGTTTTTTTGTCACCAATTTTAGGTTCTTTGCCACTAAATAAACGTTTAATATTGGCGTGGTGGCGAAAGATAATCAAAATAGTTAAAAATGTTACTGGTAAGGTATAAAGCGGTTTGATCCACCAAGTGTATAATGGCGCTAAAGAAACGGCGACTAATGCCCCAAGTGACGAATAGCGTGTAATAGCAACAACAGCCACCCAGGTTGAAATTAATAACCCGCCTAACAACAAGCCAATGGGTAGCAATGTTCCAAACGCAGTTGCAACTGCTTTACCGCCTTTAAAGTGAAAGAATACCGGAAACATATGTCCTAAACATGCAGCAACCCCTATCAATCCCAGCATTAGTGGTTCAAGTTGTAAAAAATAAGCGCCCCAGACAGGAATAGTCCCTTTGAGAATATCAAACACTAAGACTAAGCAGGCTGGAACAGCGCCACCAAGACGATAAACATTAGTTGCGCCTGGGTTGTTTGAGCCATTGCTGCGAGGATCGGGTAGTTTAAACAGCCGAGACACTAGAATGGCTGATGAAATCGACCCGAGTAAATAGGCTAAAACTAACATTAAAACGGCTATCACGCGCTTCCTTATTTTTTAATCGCAGTTTTTCGGCTATCATTGGCCGCAAAAATTGCATTCATACTTTTCGTGGTTCAAATAGCAGATACATAATGTATCTATACGCTTATATCATATGGGTAATTTTTACATGATGTACCTATAGGCTATTGTATGGGTAATTTTTACATAATAAAACACAGTTAAAGTGTATAAAGGCTATAAATGCAAATTATAGCCGATGTAGACTCAAGTCAATGAGTTTTAAGTTTTTGCCAGTTGGAGCAGTTATGGATAAGGTTTTTATATCGCAACTACATGTTGACACTATCATAGGCGTGTACGATTTTGAAAAAGAAACTAAACAGAGTTTGTATTTTGATATCGAGATGCTGTGTGATATTAAACCCGCAGCAAAAACCGATGACATTGCCTTAGCACTTGATTACGCAAAGGTAAGTGAGAGAGTAATCGCGCACACGACAGCAAAGCCTGTTGAGTTATTGGAGACCTTAGTAGAGCAACTAGCGGCTATCATTTTAACCGAGTTTGCTACAACACAAGTTACCATTCGAGTTAGTAAACCCGCAGCCGTCGCGCAAGCACGCACTGTAGGTGTTGAAATTACCCGACTCAAGGCACGTTAAGATGGCGCAAATTTATATTAGCCTTGGCTCTAATGTTGATAAAGAACATTATATCCGCCAAGCGTTAATTGCCCTAAAAGCACACCTTATAGAATTCGAGCATTCCAGTGTCTTTGAAAGCGAAGCAGTTGGCTTTGCAGGTAATAACTTTTACAACTCAGTCATTGGTGCACAAACACAGATACCGCTTCCCCAGTTATGTCAGTTACTCAAACAGATTGAACGAGAGAATGGTCGTACAAATAATGATAAAAAATTTAGCCCGCGTACACTCGATCTAGATTTACTGTTTTACGATGATGTAGTGTGTGATTCTCCTGCACAGTTACCCCGTGATGAAATCACCAAGAATGCCTTTGTTCTTCAGCCTTTGGCAGAAATAGCTCCCGATTTTTATCATCCTACAGCAAAGCAAACAATCGCTCAGTTGTGGGATACTTATAACAACCCCAAGCAAAAACTATGGAAGGTGGAGTTTACTAACCCATGAGTATTATCGAAATTATTGTTTTAGCCCTGATCCAGGGATTAACTGAGTTTTTACCTATTTCAAGCTCAGCTCACCTCATTCTCCCTTCACAAATTCTTGGCTGGCAAGATCAAGGCCTTGCCTTTGATGTTGCTGTGCATGTAGGCACGCTGATTGCCGTAATAATTTACTTCAGAAAAGAAGTTGTCGAAATACTTGCTGCATGGTTTAAATCATTTGGTGCACAAGGTACAACAGATGATAGTAAACTTGGCTGGTGGATTATTTTAGGCACTATACCAGCCGCTGTACTGGGTTTAATTTTTAAAGACTTAATCGAGCTCTATTTACGCAGTGCGTGGGTAATTGCAATCACCACTATTTTGTTTGGTTTATTACTTTGGTATGCCGACGTAAAAGGTAAGCAAACTAAAACAATTTATCAATTAACTTGGAAATCAGCACTGATGATCGGTATGGCGCAAGCGATGGCGATGATCCCAGGTACATCACGCTCGGGTATTACGATGACCGCCGGTTTAATGCTGGGGATGAATAAACAAAGCGCTGCGCGTTTTTCATTTTTACTCGCAATTCCAGTGATCTCAATGATGGGCTTGTATTACACCATTGAGCTGGCATTAGGGGATCATATAGTTGATTGGACAACATTAATTTTAGGCGCTGGTTTATCGTTTCTCTCTGCGTATGCGTGTATTTTCCTGTTCTTAAAAATAATCGAACGTATGGGGATGATGCCATTTGTTATCTATCGATTATTATTGGGTGTGGGTTTAATTGTTTTTTTGATGATGTAACGCTAGGTTTATAAAAGATCAATAAAAACGCCTTAACTCAATGAGCTAAGGCGTTTTTTTATAAGCCAAATGCACCTTAAATTAGAAAGTGTATTTTGCACCCATCGATAAGCGACCTTTCCAGCGAGGCTCTGCAATTACATCTACATTTGAGCGGTTAAGCATAAGTAAGGGAATTATTTAACTTATATACTTATTCGTTGTTATTTAGCACAAGTGTTGTGTTAGATGGCAATGGTAACTGAGCGCTATTTTTGGCATTATGGCATCTCATTTATTATCTATTTTTTAGCGCTGCGTAAGCTATGTGTGGCGGCAAAGGAATAATATGCATATTCATATTTTAGGCATTTGCGGCACCTTTATGGGTGGTATTGCAGCGATAGCTAAGTCGCTAGGTCATACAGTCACGGGCTCTGATCTAAACGTATATCCGCCAATGAGCACGCAACTTGAAGAGCTTGGTATTAAATTAACCCAAGGCTATGATGTCTCTCAGTTAGAACCTGCACCAGATATGGTGATTATTGGCAATGCAATGAGTCGTGGTAACCCATGTGTTGAATATGTATTGGACAAGGGCTTAGCGTATACTTCTGGCCCTGAATGGTTAAAGCATAATTTATTGCAAAACTCCTGGGTACTGGCGGTTGCTGGAACTCATGGTAAAACTACCACTGCAAGCATGCTGGCATGGATTTTAGAATACGCGGGTTTAAAGCCAGGGTTTTTGATTGGCGGTATCGTGCAAAATTTTGGTTTGTCGGCACGGGTTGGCGAAACGCCATTTTTTGTAATTGAAGCTGATGAATACGACACTGCATTTTTTGATAAACGCAGTAAGTTTGTTCATTACTTACCGCGCACACTGATTTTAAACAATCTTGAGTTTGATCATGCTGATATTTTTGAAGATTTAAACGCTATTAAAAAACAATTTCATCATTTGATGCGTACACTACCAAGTAGCGGCAAAGTTATTTGGCCACAACAAGACGATGCTCTGCAAGATGTAATTAACCAAGGCTGTTGGAGCGAAAGTGAAACACTGGGCGCTGATTGGGGATATGAGCTGATTAATGCCGATGGCAGTGAATTTGCAGTGTTACTCAATGATGAATACCAAGGCTCAGTAAAATGGCAAGCGTTTGGTGGGCACAATGTTAAAAACGCTATTATGGCTATTGCTGCCGCGCGCCATGTCGGGATTGCAATTGAACATAGCATTGCAGGGTTAGGGGAATTTATTAGTCCTAAACGTAGGATGGAGCTAAAAGCCGATATTGCCAATATTAAAGTGTATGACGACTTTGCTCATCACCCAACAGCTATCACTACAACGCTTGCTGGGTTGCGTGCAAAAGTAGGCAATGAAAAAATTATTGCGATATTAGAGCCGCGCTCAAACACTATGAAAATGGGTGTACATCAACATACGTTATTGGCGTCATTAGCTGATGCTGATGATGTGTATTTATTCGAGCCAGATAATTTAACCTGGTCATTAAGTGAGCAGGCCAAACAGGCTGGTATGTTATGCTTGAGTAATACCGATGAGATCGTTGAACAAGTGGTCTCCCAAGCGCAACCGCAACAACATATTTTGATCATGAGTAATGGTGGCTTTAATGGTCTCCACAACACATTGATAACAGCTTTGCAGCATAAATTTATCCAGCAATAAACCGGAGCGACAGTGCAATATAAAGAAACCATAACGCTGGCCTTTAGTGGTGCGTCAGGCGCGCCATATGGCTTACGATTACTTGAAGTATTGCTCGCGCAGCAGTTTCGCGTGTATGTATTGATCTCAAGCGCGGCGCGTGTAGTGCTAGATACTGAATCAAACATTAAATTATCAGCCAATGAAGATAAAGCCACCGAACAATTAAGTAGCTTATTTAAATCACAGCCAGGGCAGTTACAAGTATTTGGTAAAGATAACTGGTTTAGCCCTGTGGCGTCTGGCTCTGCAGCGCCGAAAAAAATGGTCGTGTGCCCGTGTAGTGCAGGCTCGGTCTCTGCAATAGCGATGGGGGCCTCTGATAATTTATTAGAGCGCGCCGCTGATGTCGTGATTAAAGAGCGTGGTCAGTTAATTTTAGTGCCACGAGAAACGCCATTTAGTGAAATCCATCTAGAAAACATGCTAAAGCTCGCAAAGCTCGGGGTAACAATTATGCCAGCTGCACCGGGGTTTTATCATCAACCGCAAACCATTAACGACTTAGTTGATTTTATGGTTGCACGTATTTTAGATCATTTAAATATTGCACACACACTAACTAAACGTTGGGGTTATGGGGAGGGTAAATCATGAGTAAAGCATTGGCTTTGAATATTGAAGGCCTTACCAAAGTATATAAAAATGGTGTTGAAGCCGTTAAAGGCGTTGATCTAAAAGTATATGAAGGTGATTTTTTTGCCTTGTTAGGCCCAAATGGCGCGGGTAAGTCAACTACCATTGGGGTGATCTCATCATTGGTTAATAAAACCAAAGGCTTAGTAGAGGTGTTTGGTCACAACATAGATTCAGATTTAGAAGCCGCTAAATCACAACTAGGCTTAGTGCCACAAGAGTTTAACTTTAGCCAGTTTGAAACGTTGACGCAAATACTGGTAAATCAAGCGGGTTATTACGGAGTTCCCCGTAAGGTGGCGCATCAACGAGCGGATAAATATTTAGCGCAATTAGGCTTACTTGAAAAGAAAGACAAACAAGCACGAACACTATCAGGTGGCATGAAACGTCGTTTAATGATTGCTCGCGCGTTAATGCATGAACCAAAACTGCTAATTTTAGATGAGCCAACCGCCGGTGTAGATATTGAATTACGCCGTTCGATGTGGGATTTTTTAAGACAAATTAATGAGCAGGGGGTGACGATTATTCTCACCACCCATTACTTAGAAGAAGCCGAACTGCTGTGTAAAAATATCGCGATTATTGATTCCGGCATTATCGTTGAAAACACCACCATTAAAGCACTGCTTGCCAAACTAGATAAAGAAACCTTTATTCTTGATTTAAAACAGCCTGTCCAGCCGGTTACCGTTACGCTTGATGGTTATAAGTTTACTATGGCTGATGATCATACTATTGAGGTTGAAGTAGCCAAATCACAGGGCTTGAATGCAGTATTTACAGCATTAACCGAGCAGGGCAATACCGTGCTTAGCATGCGTAATAAAGCTAACCGATTAGAAGAGTTGTTTGTAGGTTTACTAGAGCAAGGGCGGGGCAAGTAGATGTTTAAATATGGCGTAGCCTTAAAGAGTTTATGGTTTAAAGAGTGCATTCGATTTTTGCGTATCTGGGTACAAACACTCGTACCACCGGCAATCACTATGAGTTTGTACTTTGTGATTTTCGGTAATCTTATAGGCTCTCGTATTGGTGATATGGGGGGCTTTAGTTATATGGAGTTTATTGTGCCGGGTCTTATCATGATGTCGGTGATCACTAATTCGTATTCTAATGTGGCATCAAGCTTTTATTCAACCAAGTTTCAAAAAAGTATTGAAGAGCTGTTAGTTGCACCCGTGCCTAATTATATCATTGTGCTTGGCTATATGGGCGGTGGTATGACCCGTGGCATGCTGGTGGGATTAATTGTTACGTGTGTGTCGTTATTATTTGTGGATATTCAAATCCATAATATTTTTGTGATCATCGCGACAGTAATTTTAACTTCTGCGGTATTTGCTTTAGGCGGTTTGATCAATGCTATTTATGCTAATAGCTTTGACGATATCAGTATAATTCCGACCTTTATTTTAACGCCATTGACCTATCTAGGTGGTGTGTTTTACTCAATCACTTTATTGCCAGAGTTTTGGCAAGGCGTATCGCAGGTTAATCCAATTATTTATATGGTTAATGCCTTTAGGTATGGTTTCTTAGGCGTGTCGGATGTTGATTTAACGGTCGCATTTGGCGTGTTGTTATTATTTATTACAGCCTTATTTATATTAGCTTTAACGTTAATTAAAAAAGGTGTGGGGTTAAGACACTAATGAGTGATGCAAATTCACGAAGTATTGTATCGAATCAACAAGGCTTACATGAAAAGCTGGATGATATAGTTAATAAGCATTTAGCTGCCCAGTTTAAAAAACCCATTGCAGCTCATACGCAAACGGCGTTTGATCAAGTAAATGAAAAAGTGCAGGCTTTTAATGGGCCCATTATTTTAGATTCGTGTTGTGGGGTAGGTGAAAGCACCGCTAATTTAGCGAAACGACATCCTGATGCGTTAGTTATAGGTATTGATAAGTCATCGCATCGTTTAGATAAGCATGACATTGAATATAAACAAACCGATTCAGGTCAGTACATTTTAGTGCAAGCCGATTTAAATGACTTTTGGCGACTCGCAGTGGCGGCTAATTGGCAACCCACACATCATTATTTGCTGTATCCAAATCCGTGGCCAAAAGCGAAGCATATTCAACGTCGCTGGCATGGCGCTGCTATTTTTCCATTTATCGTTAAATTAGGTGGGCTGTTAGAAGTTCGCAGCAATTGGGATATTTATGTGAAAGAGTTTGCTCAAGCACTCAAACTCACCGGACATGACTGCACAGTAGAGCTTTATCAAAATGATTTGGCAGTTACGCCATTTGAACGTAAATATTGGGCAAGTGGTCAACAAAGTCACCGTTTAGTAATTAATTTAGATCCTGGCTCGAAATAAAAATTAAGTATTTTATAACTTAATGTTTTCGTAAATCTCTTAACCTGAGTTTAGGTTAAGAGATTGGATACGGTTGGTTTTTATTTGCAGTAATATGTGGCACAGGCTCGGCAAAGTAATAGCCTTGCATTAGTGTCACATTAGCTTTTTTAAGCGCGTTGGCGATAGGCTTACTCTCTACATGCTCAGCAATTAGCTGTAAGTTGAGTTGCTTAGCAAAGCTGGCAATATGCTCAATATATAAATAAATATCTTTATCGTTGATAATTTGCTTGATCAAACTACCATCAAGCTTAATGCCATCTACTTCTAATTTTAGTACATTAGATATATTCGAATAACCTGTACCAAAATCATCAATTATTACCCGTACACCACGATTTTTAACCATGGTTATAAATGCTTTTACCTCAGAAAAATTTGCGATAGCTTCGGTTTCCAATAGTTCTAGGGTGATATTACTCGGTAGTGGATAGCGTTTAAATTCGTTTTCTAAAAATTCAGCAAGGCTTGGGTCAAGCATATCTTGGGCTGTGATATTGATGCTCCAGCACGTACTGGTTTTTCTAAATCGTGCAAAGCATTGTGTGAGCATTGTGCGGGTGAGCATTCCATCCATGCGAGAGCGATTAACGACATCTAAGAATGATTCTGGTTTTAGGACTTCCCCGTGACAGGTGATCATGCGAGCCAAACATTCATACTGAATAATGGCATTCGTTTCATTATCATAAATTGCCTGAAAATAAGGCACAATTCTATTGTTCTCAAATGCTTCACGCACTTCTTTTGCCATTGCTACATTGTACTGATATTGGTTTTTTACATCATGGAGTGCGCTTGAGTAATTAATCACAGTGCGGCGACCTTGTTTAGCTTGTAATGCGGCAATATGAGCATTTTCAAGTAACATTGATTTATTGCCACTGGCGATGCCTGCGCACAAGGTGATGTATATAAAAGGGTCGGTAAGTAATGGGGTACTGCAATTATAAGCTTGGATCACCTCGAGAAAACCTGCATTATCTTTACCAAAAGGAGCGATGAGGACTATTTTGTTGGTCGTTAGACGAAACATCTGGCTACCCGCAGGGCGGCGCTTTTTGAAGTGTTGCAACAAGTTTTTCATAACGCGGTCGCCTACTTCTGTACCATAAAAACTGCTTATATCTTCAACTTCATTTACCCAAATAACAGCAAGTTGCAGATGATGATTAGGGGAGTTTTTAATATAATATTCAAGTGCAATATGATTGGCAAAGCCACTACTGGTATCGGTTGAAATCGCACGTTTCAATAAATACACATAAATACCGGCAACCAACAGAGCAATAAAAAAGAAAAACATAGCCATGCCCGCAGCTTTAGATACACTTTGCGCTAATCGCTGATTGAGATCGTATATGGTGATATCGGCCCCAGTTAAATAGGTGACTCCATTGGCATCGACAAAAGGGACAAAAATTGTTTTAAAATGCCCCCATTGATCTTTTGAAATTTCAAACACTGGCTCTGTTGAATAAAACGCGCCAATATTAGCGGCAGTTGCTTCAGGGTATAGATCGAGTAATTGGGTGATTTTACCGGTATTTTGATCGTTCTGAGTGTAACTCGATGCACTAAAATGTACATTACCGTCTTTTAAAACCATGGCATATACATAAGCGATATTTAACGCATTAGCAAACTCTGAAAGTTGCCGGCTTTTTTGTTGGTATTCGGTTGATGATATATATTGGCCTGCATTGATTTTTTGATGGTATTCATCACCAAGCATATGCTTAACGCTTAATGCCGCATTGAGTAATCGAGTATCAACGCTGTGCATAATATCGTTACGAGTGCTGTTGTAGGTGTAATAGATGTAGCTCAATAAACTGATAAAAAACAGCATGAAACCCGCGATTATCCAATTTGTCCGTAAATTTGTATTTATCATGCTCTTCCTTGATTTATTAGCCCTTCTATTATACAAAAAAAGGCTGTATCGCCTATAAAAATATAGTTAGTTATTTGAATGATAAATATTAATCAAATTATCATTAATTTGTCATGCAATTGGCTACTTTTGTGGCTTTATACGAGACATTTCAACTCTATTACAGTAGAGTTAACGCATTTCGTGGAATCATTGTAGTTTTGGCGTTATTAGTAATGGAGTTCCTAGAGATGGATCTTCAGCTAAACAAAGCTACATTTACTGGGTATAAAGATGGATCAAAAGCGTTGTGCCGTCGCCTCTAAAGAAACTCTGATGCGTATATTTACTGTGCCTGAAGCACCAGACTCAACTTTGAGTAAAATCGAACTTGAGATCTCAAGCAATTTAGCAGGTTTTTTGAATGAGAACATAGCGGCAATTGAAAAGCCATTGCATGAGATTGAAAAAGATTTTCAATCGGCAGCAATCCCAGAAGATCCGACTTTTGTATCTGCTTATGCGCAAGATATTATGGAGCAACTTGTCGCTCATTCAGTGCATACCGCTGCGCCAAGCTTTATTGGGCACATGACGTCAGCATTACCGCATTTTGTATTGCCACTTTCTAAGTTGATGGTTGGTCTTAATCAAAACTTAGTAAAAATAGAAACCTCCAAAGCATTTACTCCACTTGAGCGCCAAGTGCTTGGTATGATGCATCATTTGGCATACGGGCAAGATGACAGTTTTTATAGCAAATGGATGCACAGTGCGAAAACGTCGCTAGGTGCGTTTTGTTCGGGTGGCACAATCGCCAATATTACCGCATTGTGGATTGCTCGTAATCGCTTACTGAAAGCGGACGGCGAATTTAAAGGGATTGGTTCACAAGGTTTGATCAGTGCCATGTTGCATTATGGATATAAAGGCCTTGCAGTACTTATTTCTGAACGTGGCCATTACTCGCTAGGAAAATCAGCTGATTTACTTGGCATTGGTCGTGATAACTTTATTGCCATTAAAACTGCAGATAACAATAAGGTTGATGTTGATGCAATGCGCGCCAAAGCCCATGAGCTAGCAGCGCAAGGTATAAAAGTGGTGGCGATTGTTGGGGTAGCCGGCACGACTGAAACTGGCAATATTGATCCTCTTGATGCTATGGCTGATTTAAGCGCTGAACTCAACTGCCATTTTCATGTCGATGCAGCATGGGGAGGAGCTACGCTGCTTTCTAATACATATCGCTCGTTACTGAAAGGCATTGAGCGAGCAGATTCAATTACCGTCGATGCTCATAAACAAATGTATGTGCCAATGGGCGCTGGGTTAGTGCTATTTAAAGATCCTACAGCTACGGATGCTATAGAACATCATGCAGAATACATCTTACGTAAAGGATCAAAAGATTTAGGTAGTCATACGCTTGAAGGTAGTCGTCCTGGTATGGCGATGTTAGTGCATGCTTGCTTACGCGTTATTGGCCGTAAAGGCTACGAAATCTTAATAGATAAAGGGATTGAAAAAGCCCGCTACTTTGCTGATTTAGTGAAAGCAGATGATGACTTTGAGCTGATCTCAGAACCTGAGTTATGTTTACTGACATACCGTTATGTGCCAAAACAGATAAAACAAAAAATAGCTCAAGCAGATGAACAAACGCGTTTGGATATCTTTGCCTCGTTAAATCGTTTTACTGCCAGTATGCAAAAACGTCAACGTGAAGCCGGTCGTTCCTTTGTATCCCGTACCCGTTTAACTCCCGCGCAGTATGATCATCAACCTACAGTGGTATTCAGAGTCGTACTTGCAAATCCGCTGACATCAGAGAGTATTTTAAAAGATATACTTGCTGAGCAAAAAGAGCTGGCTAAAACAGATCCTGTATTTAAGAAATACCTTAGTAAATACATGGACTGAGCAGTAACAGTTGCGTTATTCCCAGATTGCGTGGGGATAACGCAAGCAGCACTTTCTTTGTTAGCTAAAACACGATGTTCTGATCATTTCAGTGATAATATGTTGAGATGGTTTAATTTTTTCCATCGCCAAAAATTCATCGGGTTGGTGAGCCTGATTAATTGAACCCGGTCC
The DNA here is from genome assembly GCF_014164495.1 of Pseudoalteromonas sp. SG41-5. Classification (NCBI taxonomy): domain Bacteria; kingdom Pseudomonadati; phylum Pseudomonadota; class Gammaproteobacteria; order Alteromonadales; family Pseudoalteromonadaceae; genus Pseudoalteromonas; species Pseudoalteromonas sp. SG41-5. The sequence goes on from NZ_JACJFH010000008.1 coordinate 42,326, forward strand.
CATCACAATCGTTTCACAGCCCAATTGTTGAATAAATGGCGCTTCAGTACAGTAGTTCACTGCAACTGCTTGCTCTCCTGATATTTTTTCTGCCAGTTTAACTAATGCCGAATCAGTACTGCCGGTAAACGCGGGGATTGGCTCGTGCATATCCATCACACTGACTGAATCGGGATATTGGTTATTGATCTCTGTAGCTATTTTTAACAGCATCATTTGCAGTTCTTGCACACTTAGACCCGGTAAAGGGCGCATATCAATATGCATTTCACAGCAGCCACATATGCGATTTGCATTATCGCCACCATGAATGTGTCCTAGATTTAAAGTAGGGTAAGGAATAACAAAATGCTCAACTGCATATTTATTCTTTAATTGCTCTTTTAAAGTTAACAGTTTTGCAATAACTTTATGCATCACTTCAATGGCATTTAAACCACGTTCAGGATCAGAGCTATGTCCGGAACGACCGACTACGCGAATCGCGCTGCTCATATGTCCTTTATGTGTGAAAACAGGCGTCATATCAGTAGGTTCACCAATAATACACCGAGCTGGCTTTAAGTTTTTATGCTGACAAACTTGCTGTGCACCGGCCATGGTGGTTTCTTCGTCGGCAGTAGCTAGAATCAAAATTGGCTGTGTTTGAATATTCTTATCTAGTTCACTGATTGCCTGTAATACAAAAGCGAAAAAACCTTTCATATCAATACTGCCTAGACCATATAATTTATTGTTATCTTCACTTAATTTAAACGGATTATAGTTCCAACGACTATCATCAAATGGGACTGTATCGGTATGACCGGCAAGCATTAAACCACCATCTCCCTGGCCACGTTTTGCGAGTAAGTTAAAACGACCTTTAGGGCCCGACAACTCAGTAATTTCACATTCAAATCCAAGACTTGTACACCAAGTAGCTAATAAATCGATCACCCCTTTATTGCTCATAGACAATGACTCATCCATGGCACTAATTGAAGGTGCAGCAATCAATTGCTGATACATAGATAAAAAAGACGGTAATGACATAAAAAAATCCAAAATAAGTATTCAATCTAATTGCATAACAATATAAAAGTATTTATGATGAATATCAATTCACTTTTTAAGCATAAATATATTAAAGCGACGCAATGAATATAAAACGACGATAACCAGATTTCATTCATAAAATAGTGTTTTATGCACTGTTAAACCCGATTTGAATATATATGTAGTAACAAAAAACCAAAAAGAGTAACGAATGAAAGTAGTGATTATTGGCGCAAGTGGCTATAGCGGCGCAGAATTAGCAAGTTTGGTAGTAAAACACCCGCAATTAACCTTAGCTGGTTGCTATGTATCTGAGCAAAGCTTAGATAAGGGTAAATTATTAAGTGACTTGTATCCTGAGCATTTAGGTTTGCTTGATTCTCCTTTATTGCCTCTTAGTGATAGCGCTTATAACGATATTGAAAAGTCGGCCGATTTTGTATGTTTGTGTACTGATCATAAAGTGAGTGTTGACTTAGCGCCACGTTTTTTAAGCATGGGCAAAAAAGTATTTGATTTATCGGGTGGCTACCGTTTAAGCAGTAATGAAGATTATCAAACCTATTATGGTTTTGCGCATCAACATACGGAATTACTAAGTGAAGCGGCTTACGGATTGGCTGAATGGAATAGTGAAGCAATCGCCAAGGCGCAGTTAGTCGCTGTGGCTGGTTGCTATCCAACAGCAGCGCTGAATGCGTTAAAACCATTGCAACAAGCCGGCTTATTAGCCGAGCAAACCATTATTATTAATGCTGTATCGGGTGTAACCGGTGCGGGGCGTAAAGCTAGTGTAGCCACGCATTTTTGTGAAGTGTCGTTAGCACCTTATGGATTGTTTAATCATAGACACAGTCCTGAGATTGAGCAGCATTTAGGTCACAAGGTGCTATTTACGCCGCATTTAGGTAATTTTCCACGCGGTATTTTAGAAACTATTTATGTGCAATTGAAACCTGGAGTTACACCAGAGCAAGTTACACAAGCTTATCAAGTGCTTGCTGATGAGCCACTGATCAGATTGCTTGGTAATAAAATGCCATCAATTAAAGGAGTTGCAAAGCAGCCTTACGTTGATATTGCATGGCAGCAGCAAGGTACGCAGCTAATTGTGATGGCAGCTATTGATAACTTATTAAAAGGTGCTGCAGGGCAAGCATTGCAGTGCATTAATTTAGCCATGGGTATTGCCCATAGTACAGGTTTAAAAGGGTAGTTAGTAATGCAAACATGGGTCATTAAACTCGGTGGTGCAGTACTCAATACAGAAGACGCGGCTAAAGCGTTATTTGAGGCGCTTGCATCGCAAACTCAAGCACAATTTGTCATCGTTCATGGTGGCGGTTCACTAGTTGATAATTGGTTGACTGAGGCTGGTTTTGCTAGTGCGAAACATCAAGGTTTACGCATCAGTCCAAAAGAGCAAATGCCTTATATTGTTGGCGCGCTTGCGGGGTGTGCTAATAAACAATTAATGAGCCAAGCAATTATCGCAGGTCATAAACCGGTCGGGCTTAGTTTATACGAAGCGGGCATTATTTCGTCACAAAAACTCAAAGCGCTTGGTCAAGTTGGTAATTGTGACGGCGGTGTGCAAAGTGTGATACCGGAGTTATTAAAACTTGGTCGTTTACCTCTGGTCAGCTCTATCGGTTTTGGTGAAGATGGCCTTTGGTATAACGTAAACGCTGATGAAGCGGCGGCGGCAATAGCTAAAGAGCTTAATGCGGAAATTATTTTTATGACTGATGTAGAAGCTGTACTTGATGCAAATAAACGGCCGTTACATCAACTTGACACAAACCAGATCAATACTTTAATTGCAGAAGGAGTAATTTTGGGTGGGATGGAGGTCAAAGTTAAGACCAGCCTTCTTGCTGCCCAGCACTTACGACGTGGCGTTTACATTTCGAGCTGGCAAAAGCCAGAAAACTTAATTGCTCTACTCGCGGGTGAGCACGTCGGAACAAAAATTACACCATAGGTTTTATATGTTTAATCATTTTTTATCGGGTCTAGAGTTAGACCAACAAGGCGCACTTAAATTACTTAACTTAGCGCAAAAAATTAAAGCTAACCCAGCTGATTTTAGTCAAGCACTGGCTGGCAAATCGGTGGTTACTTTATTTGAAAAACCAAGCTTACGTACGCGTTTATCATTTGATATAGGTATTAATAAGTTAGGTGGACATGCGGTGTATCTTGATTCACAAAATGGCGCCATGGGCGCACGTGAATCAGTAAAAGACTTTGCATTGAACATTGCCAGTTGGGCTGACGGTATTGTGGCGCGGGTATATCAGCATAAAACATTAACCACACTTGCTGAATTTTCAAGCGTACCTGTGGTCAACAGTTTGTGCGATTTATATCATCCATGCCAAGCACTTGCTGACTTTCTAACACTGCAAGAAGTATATGGCGATGTAAGCCAGCTAAAATTAGCTTATTTAGGTGAAGGCAACAACGTAACGCATTCACTGATGTTACTTGCGGCTACTTTAGGCACCGATTTTGTTGCCGTATGCCCTAAAGGCAGTTCACCAGACTCGCAAATTTTAAAGCAGGCTGAGCAAATTGCCGCAATGAATGGTGCATCAGTGATGGTGAGTGATCGTGTTGAAGCGGCTGTAGGCGCTAACGCAGTGTATGCCGATACATGGGTATCAATGGGCGATGATACGCCACTTGAACAAGTAAAAGAAAAGTACATGCCGTATCAATTAAATGCGGCGTTGCTTAAACAGACTGGGGCTGACACTGTACTGCATTGCCAGCCAGCACACCGTGAATTTGAAATTACTTCTGAGGTAATGGATGGTCCGGCGTCAAAAATTATACAACAAGCAGAAAACCGTATGCATGCGCAAAACGCATTGCTTGTTTCATTATTAAATCCAAATTTTGTGTAAGGTATCACCAATGAGTTCTATTAAAAAAGTTGTATTAGCCTATTCTGGTGGTTTAGATACGTCAGCCATCGTGCCATGGTTAAAAGAAAACTACGGTTGTGAAGTTATCGCGTTTGTGGCCGATGTAGGTCAAGGTGCTGAAGAACTTGAAGGCGTTGAAGCAAAAGCGATCGCATCTGGTGCTTCTGAATGTTATGTAGTTGACTTAAAAGACGAAATGGTAAGTGATTATATTTACCCAACGTTAAAAACCGGTTCAATTTACGAAGGTACTTATTTATTAGGTACGTCAATGGCACGTCCTATTATTGCTAAAGCGCAAGTTGAGATTGCTCGTAAAGTAGGCGCTGATGCACTTTCTCATGGTTGTACAGGTAAAGGTAATGACCAAGTGCGCTTTGAATCTTGTTTTGCGGCCCTTGCGCCTGATCTTCAAGTTATTGCGCCATGGCGTGAGTGGGACTTATCAAGCCGTGAGTCATTACTTGATTACTTGGCAGAGCGTAATATTCCATGTTCTGCATCGGCAACTAAAATCTACAGCCGTGATGCAAACGCATGGCATATTTCTCACGAAGGTGGCGAGCTTGAAGATCCGTGGTGTCAACCAAGTGAGCAAGTGTGGACTTGGACTAGCTCACCAGAGCAAGCACCCAATGAGCCTGAATTTGTTACCTTAAACGTGGTTGAAGGTGAAGTTGTTGCTGTCAATGGCGAGCAGCTTAAACCGTATGACTGTCTAGTTAAACTTAATGATATTGCATCCCCGCATGGTGTTGGTCGTGTTGATATCGTTGAAAACCGTTTAGTGGGCATGAAATCCCGTGGCTGTTATGAAACCCCTGGTGGCACAGTGATCATGGCGGCATTACAAGCGATTGATGAGTTAGTACTTGATAAAGCAAGCCGCAAATGGAAAGAAGTACTGGGCGGCGAGTTTTCACATTTAGTCTATGACGGTCGTTGGTTTACACCACTTAAAGATTCAATCTTAGCGGGCGCAGAAGCGTTATCAACAGTTGCTACTGGCGAAGTTATTCTTAAGCTTTATAAAGGCCAGGTAACAGCGGTTCAGAAAAAATCACCTAATAGCTTATACAGCGAAGATTTTGCAACGTTTGGTGCAGATGATGTTTACGACCAATCGCATGCTGAAGGCTTTATTCGTTTATTCTCGCTTTCAAGCAGAATTTCAGCACTAGCGAAGAAGTAATTTTACTACAGCCCCGTAACAATAAGGCGGGGCAATTTCAGGGTTTGGAGAGATTTCATGGCATTATGGGGCGGACGTTTTTCTACGGGTCCAGATGAGGCGTTTAAACAATTTAACGACTCACTTCCCTTCGATTATCAACTCGCAGAGCAAGATATAGTTGGCTCTGTAGCGTGGGCAGGTGCCCTTAAGCAGGTTGATGTATTAAGTAGTGACGAACACAAAAAGTTAGTCGCTGCATTATATGAATTACTCGACGAAGTAAAAGCTGATCCACAAGCAGTGGCAACGTCAGGAGCTGAAGATATTCACTCACATGTTGAAGCTGCATTGATCGAAAAAGTGGGTGACTTAGCTAAAAAATTACATACCGGACGTAGTCGTAACGATCAGGTCGCTACTGACTTTCGTTTATGGTGTCGTGATACCGCCGCTCACATACTTACGGCGCTTGGTCAGTTAAAAGGTGAGTTTATCGCTTTAGCTGAACGTGAGCTGGGCACTATCTTACCTGGTTATACCCATTTACAACGTGCTCAGCCATTGTTGTTTAGTCATTGGTGTATGGCTTACGTGGAAATGATCGAACGTGATGAAAGCCGTTTAGCAGATGCTAAAGCGCGAATGAATTTTTGCCCTTTGGGCAGTGGGGCACTTGCCGGTACTGCGTACCCAATTGATCGGCAAGCACTTGCCGTGGGGTTAGGTTTTACCGCTGCGACTAAAAATAGTTTAGATGCCGTATCAGATCGTGACTTTGTGGTTGAGCTATTAAGCTGTGCATCAATCTCTATGATCCATTTATCGCGTATGTCAGAAGATTTGATCTTTTATAATTCGGGTGAAGCGGGTTTCATTGAGTTAGCAGATAATGTTACTTCAGGCTCATCATTGATGCCACAAAAGAAGAACCCCGATGCGCTAGAGCTTATTCGCGGCAAAACAGGGCGTGTATTTGGTGCCTTTAGTGCCATGATGATGACGTTAAAAGCACTGCCACTTGCTTATAATAAAGATATGCAAGAAGATAAAGAAGGCTTATTTGATGCCATGCCAACGTGGCTAGCTTGTATTCATATGGCGCAAGCGTGTATCAAAGGTATAAAAGTAAATGGCGAGCGAACGCTAGCTGCTGCGAAAGGCGGGCACTCCAACGCTACAGAGCTTGCTGACTATTTAGTCGCCAAAGGGATCCCTTTTAGGGAAGGTCATCATATTGTTGGTGTGTTGGTACAAATGGCTATCGCACAAGGGAATAACTTAGAAGATTTAAGTTTAGAACAATTCCAATCGGTGCATAGTATTTTTGCACAGGACGTATATGCTGTACTAGAGATAGACGCATGTATAAAAGCGCGCCAAGCACTTGGTGGTACATCTTTAGAGCAAGTTACAGTTGCAGTTAAAGATGCCAAAAAAAAACAGCAAATAACAGTTCGTGACGCTAATCTTGACGATGTAGAGTCAATTGCTAAATTGATCCAGCACTGGGCTACGGTAGGTGAAAATTTACCGCGTGCTAAAAGCGACATGGTACATTCAATCAATGAGTTTGCGGTTACCGAAGTTGCTGGAGAAGTCGCGGGCTGCGCATCACTGTATATTTATGATACTGGTCTTGCTGAAATTCGTTCTTTAGGGATAGATCCTGAAACCGGTATTACTGGGCAAGGTCGTCAGTTAGTTGAACATTTATTAGTTAAAGCCAAAAAATTGGCACTCAATCGCATCATTGTTTTGACGCGAGTACCTGATTTCTTTGAAAAACAAGGTTTCACATTCTGTACCAAAGACAGCTTACCGGAAAAGGTAATGAAAGATTGTGAACTGTGTTTACGCAGAGACAATTGTGACGAAGTCGCGATGGAATTTATTTTGAAGCAAAGTCGGAACGCGGAGATCCCGTGTAAAAATGTAGCTTAAAATCCCTGGATATAAAAAACGTACGGTTATCCCTGTGCGTTTTTTTATGCCTTATCATATCTGGTATGACCTGTTGTGTGGGATGCGCTGTAGCAAATAAAAGATCAAAAAAGATCGTTTTTTAAAATGTTGGATCAGTAATTGCTTATTACTAGATGTAAGATGGCTCAGCGTGAGTTCATCTTTAAAAGCGCCAAGCAGTTATCAGAGCGTTAAAAACAGTGGCTTATTTAATAAGTCATTTATTCAACATTTATTGAAAGGATTAATCTTATGCAAGTTACAGCTAACAGCCAATTACAAATGCAAGCATACAATAATATGCAACAATCAAAGCCAGCACTTGAACAAAGCGCTAGTAATAAAACCCTACAATCTGATACAGTGTCTATATCTAATGAAGCCTTACTAGCGGCTAAAGGTGAAGCTGAAATCCAGCGCGGTGGTGGGGTGATGCTTCCTCGAGATAAAAGGCCTCAATAGGAGTGAAATGTTTTTAACTGAACAATTTGGTTTTTTCTCCCTTTCTGCATTGAGTGCTTGGGGGTTTTTAATGGCATTTTTTTTTAATATCTTTATATACTCTATAGATGTTAAAAGAAAAACTACGCTGTTAATCAGTTCATTTATTATGATGATCTCCTATATGGCAGGGGATCATTTCTTTACATGGCTATCTTCTACTGCAGTCACATATATGCATTGGGCATTATATGATTTTGTGACATTACTATGTTTGGCGGGATGCTATCTCGTTATAAAGAACTCTACACCGTCATTTATTTATCTTGTCTGCGGTTTGTCTATAAATATCCTATTGTTTGTTTCTGTGTATTTAGATGTTCAGGTTTATGAAAATTCAACTTATTGGATTCTTTGGGACATATACTCTTTTGGTGTAAATATCATTGATTTTACAATGATAGTAGCCTTGATTGTCGATCGTGACATTTTAGGTTTAATTAGGCTTAAAAATGCAATTAAAGCATTATTTAAAACACATCACATAAAACACTCCATTTAGCCTATGTTTATAAATGACGTAGTTGGTCCGTACATCGGTGTATTTATCGAGTGGGGATTCTTAATGGTCTTTTTATTAAATTGGGTACTGTACATAAATAACCCCAATAAAAGCATAGTAATACTTTCATTTATAATGGCCGTTTCTTATATAACGAGCGAGCTCTTATATTTAGTGTATTCAATTTATTTGAACTGGTTTATATACGATTTGCTTACTCTTACATGCATTGGATTGTTGATAAGATATCAAAAGATTAGCCCCTCTCCAGTTACTTGCTATATTATGTGTGGGCTTATCTTAAATGCGATTTTAATTGCCGCAATTTATTGCGATATCTATGTGCGTTTAAATTCTGAGCCTTGGTGGCTTTGGTCAGTTTATTCTTTTGGTGTCAATATATGCGATGTGATAATGATAACAGCCTTAGCTATAAATAAAGATTTTTTAGGCTTAAGAAAATTATTACAAAAAGCTAGTATAATCAAGGGCCTAAATAAAAATCAGGCCCTTGTTTCGAAAACTTAAAACCGGTATTCCCAGCTGGTTTTTAATGCGCTGTTGGTATCAGACTCGTTAGCAAGTTCGTCTTTATACACTGAGCCGCTGATCTTCCATAAACCACTAAAAATAGCCTGCTGATAACCAAGCTCTAATTGTAAGCGTTCAAACGTTTCGGCGACTTGGGTCAAGTCGGTGATGTCAGTTTTAAACCAACGTAACTTCGCATAGCCGCCATAACCGTTCATAGTATGATAATGCGCACCTAATACTGCTGATTTACTTTGCTGTGGTGTTGCAGAGCCAATTAACCGATCTTTATGATTATAGGCTTGGGCATAATTAATAAATGCTTCATTAGCATCGTCACAACTAAGTTGGGCTGTACAATCTTGTTGTGTATTTGAATATTCAAAATAGGTTTTTAGTAATTGCTCTTGGCCGCCAAAAAAGCTCTCAACGCCAATTGTATAAAAAGCATCACTTGGCGCTAAGCCACTGTCATTTTTTCCCATTATCTCGGTGTAAAATGCAATCGGTTGCTCTGCTATAGTAGTTGAGTATTTGGCATCTAAGCTTGTTAAGCGTTGCTTATTTGTTATTACTTCCAGCGTATTAGGATTTACTTCTGTATTGGTTAAATAGTCAGAGCCCGCTGAGCTAAATGCAACCTCAAGTCCTGGTAGTGGTGTGCTGGCAAAGCGCATAGCCCAGTAGTCGCCTTTTTCACCATTACTTAAATGTGGTTTTTGTTTTGCGTAAATACCAGTCAACTGCCAGTTACCAATGAATGATAGCCAGCTTGGGCCGACATATTGGGTGTTAGCACGGTTAATTCTTAGCCCTTTCATTGGTGCGGCATTATTCGACAGTAGTAATGCATTGTCGTTACCTGGCCCCCACCAATGGCTTACTTGTTCGGCGCTAACAGACCAATTGCCCATTAATACTGCTAAGTAGCTGCCATGATAGTTTATGTGTTCATCATCAAGTGCCTGATCAGCGTAATTAACACTTACTTTGGCGCTAACACGGTCGCCAGTGATAGAGCCATAGCTATTAATGCCACTTTTTTGTTGATCGCGTTTGCCAAAGCTTTGTTGCAAAGCCGGCTCACTATTGTAGTTAAGCCTCACACCAGAGCTACTGCCTTGTTTAGCGTTCTCTAAGGCATGTTTTACGTGTTGATAAGCAAATCGACTTTGTGTTGATAAACTGCTGCTTTCAATTGTATTTAAATCTCTGGCAATGCCTTGCCACATCAAGGGATAACTATTGATCGGTTGTTTAATCACGCCTTGGTTAAAGAGCATCTCAATTGAGGCTCGTAATAAAGGGTCGTCACTTTCAATCCAAGGTGATGCAAACGCGGGTGTGGCAATCACAACAAGGGTGCTTAAATAGATATTTAACTTCATCCGTGTAACTTTTCCTGTAATGCTTTTACTACAATAGGGTGTACAAACTCACTGACATCGCCTTTATGACGCGCGACTTCTTTAACTAGGGTTGAAGAGATAAATGAGTTCTTTTCAGCTGGGGTTAAAAAAACACTCTCTAAATCAGGATTTAAACGACGATTCATATTGGCAAGCTGAAACTCATAATCAAAGTCAGACACCGCACGAATACCGCGGATCAGTACATTCGCACTATGATCGCGTGCTAAATCAGCTAATAATCCAGAAAAACCGATCACGCTAACGTTATCTAAATGAGTGAGTAAACTATTGGCAATTGCTACCCGCTCATCTAGGCTAAAGCAGGGTTTTTTACTAGGATTGTGAGCAACTGCAACAATTACAGTATCAAACATTTTAGCTGCCCGCTGAATCAGATCTGTGTGTCCATTGGTTAATGGATCAAAGGTGCCAGGATAAATTGCGGTGACTTTCATAAATATCATCTTAGTGTTATTTTGAGGGTTATATTAACAGTCTTTGTTGTCCAGATCAGCCTGCAAATTGCGACTGCATATTTTCATTTGTAAATGAGTTTATTTCAATAAGAAACAATAACTACGAATTATGGATTAGAAATTTTCAAGGTGGTATTTTATTGGATTATATTTGTATATACTGCGCGGCTAATAATACTGAGTGAATTATGGGCATTTACTCTAATAAAAATAATCAGAGTAGCAGGATATGAGTACCAAGGATAAAATAATTACAACCAGCATAATGCTATTTAACCAACATGGCGAGCGTGCGGTCACAACCAACCATATCGCTTCACATATGGGCATCAGTCCCGGTAATCTTTATTATCACTTTAAAAATAAAGAAGACATTATTCGCCATATTTTTGCATTATATAGTAAGCATTTACACACTCAATTTGTGCCAATGGAAAAGCAGGATGAAGCACTAACACACTTAACTGGGTATCTTGATGCTTTGTTTGAGTTGATGTGGCGTTTTCATTTTTTCTATGACAATTTGGGTGACATTTTATCTCGCGACGAAGTACTGAAAAAAGATTATATTGAGTTTCAAGAGGCTTTGTTAAGTCAAGTGCGCGAAATTGTGATTGGCCTGCGTGAAGGTGGGATGATCGCAATTGATGATGAAGATACCGTTGAACTTGCTCATATGCTAAAAATCACCGTCAGTTTTTGGACTCCTTACATTAAAGCCAGACGGTTAAGCGGTGAGTTAATGCAGCAAGATATTTATAATGGTATTTTAAAAGTGTTAGCGCTTTTTAAAGCATTTGGTACCGAGCAAAGTATCCCAAAAATTAACTTGTTACGCGAAAAATACAGTAAATTAGCGGCACAAGCAGAGCCTGTTTAATTAAACGCAGCGGTTGTTTATTTCCTAGACGTTAGATTTTTTGTTATAATCGCGCGCCCAACACGTGGGTGCGTGAATCCTAAATATTGTCTAACGAGTAAACTATGCTTAAATTTATCGTCAAACTCCATCCTGAAATAGCCATTAAAAGCCGCTCTGTGCGTAAACGCTTTACTAAGTTGTTAGAAAACAACATTAAAATTGTGTTACGCAAGCTTGACGAAAAAGTACAAGTACAAAATAACTGGGACAATATATCCGTCGTAACTAAATCAGATGACGCACAAATGCGCCTTGATTTTATCGATGGCTTACAACGGATCCCTGGTATTGTGCAGTTTATTGAAGTGACCGAAACTAACTACGAAAACCTGCACGATATTTACGAAAAAGCGTTAGATATGGTTGGCCACACCGTCGTGGGCAAAACATTCTGTGTACGTTGTAAGCGCCAAGGTAAGCATGATTTCACCTCTACCGATGTAGAGCGTTATGTGGGTGGTGGTTTAAATCAGCACGTCGATGGTGCCAGCGTAAGACTGAAAAATCCTGAAGTAACTATTCGTCTTGAAATTAAAGATGATAAAGCTTACGTCGTAACGCACACCCATCATGGTATGGCCGGTTTCCCATTACCAACGCAAGAAGATGTCTTGTCGTTAATGTCAGGTGGATTTGACTCGGGCGTTGCTAGTTATCAAATGATCCGCAAAGGCGCTCGTACGCACTTTTTGTTCTTCAATTTAGGCGGTGCGGCGCACGAGATTGGTGTTAAACAAGCCAGCTATTATATTTGGAAGCAGTTTAGCTCAACCCATAAAGTTAAATTTATCAGTGTTGACTTTGACCCCGTTGTTGCCGAAATTTTAGAAAATGTTGAAAACAGTCAAATGGGTGTAGTCCTCAAACGTATGATGATGCGTGCAGGCAGCCAAATAGCTGAAAAAATGGGGATTCAAGCGCTCGTTACCGGTGAGAGTCTAGGCCAAGTTTCAAGTCAAACATTAGCCAACTTAAGTGTGATTGACCGTGTTACCGAAACGCTTATATTACGCCCGCTGATCCAACACGACAAACAAGAAATTATAAACATCGCTCGTAAAATTGGCACCGCAGAAATGGCCGAAACTATGCCGGAATACTGTGGTGTGATTTCTAAAAAGCCTACAGTTAAAGCTAAAATTGCCGTAGTAGAAGCTGAAGAGCAAAAGTTTGATTTTGATGTGCTCAATACTGTTATTGAAAACGCACGTATTATGGATATTCGTGACATTGACGTTGAAGCTAAACAAGAGCTAAAAGAGGCCGAGTCAGTTTCTGATTTACCAGCTGATGCAGTTGTTGTTGATATTCGCTCGCCGGAAGAAGAAGATGCAGCACCGCTTGAAATTGATGGGATAGAAGTTGTGCATTTGCCATTTTTCCGCTTAGCGACCAAATTTGCAGACCTACCGCAAGACAAAGACTACTACTTATATTGCACTAAAGGTGTAATGAGTCAGCTACAGGCGCTTATTTTACATGAAAATGGCTTTGCCAATGTTAAAGTTTATCGCCCGTAAGGTTGATAGTTATTAATAACAAGCGCGAGTTAAATCGCGCTTTTTTTATGTCTGATAGCATCGAGTAAAGATTGATTGTGAGGGGTATTAACACCGAGTTGATTACCTTTTTGGCAAATATAACCGCACATCGCGTCAATTTCTGTGATGCGATTATGGGCGATATCTTGATGCATTGATGAGTAATTGTTTTTGGTATCACTCATCACTTGATAGGCGTTCGCCAATGCTTCAGCAAGTCGCACATTAATACCTAGTTTATTTGCTACGGTACACGCTTCGTTTAAGATATTTAAAATTATGCCACTAAACTGTGGTTCAGTCAGTGCGCCATTTTTCACATTGTGCAGCGCACTGAGTGGATTAATAGCAATATTAACGAGTAATTTTTCAAAGCGTAATTGTTGTATATTATTTGTGGTTGTTAATTCAGGAATAGCGTTTAGTAGATTTTTAACTTCAGCGAGTTGTGTTTTTGCTTGCTGGTTACAATCACCTAAAATGCTGCTCCCGATACCAGTATGCAACACACTAAAAGGTGTATCTTTGTAGCCCGCTAAACGTGTTGTTAAAAAATATAGTCCTTGTTGTTTTGTAAGTTCGCTATTTATTTCATCTACATTACCCATGCCATTGTGAGATAAAATCAATTGGCATTGAGCGCTTAAAAAAGGCTTTAGTTGCCTAAATGCGGTGGCAACTTGATATGCTTTAACAGTAAAAATAATAACATCGACTTGGCCGTGCTCGGATAATTGAGTCAGGTTTGTCAGTTGGCAATTAATTGTTTGTTTTGGCGCGTTTGCTTGTTGATAAAAACGAGGTTCGTCAATAGCATGCTTGGTAAGTAGGGTAACCCTGTGCTGTTGACTCAAATAATGGCTATAGAGCAGCCCAATGGCACCATCGCCAACGACGAATATATTAGCCATTTTGATTCTTTTTAAAACGAGAATAAATACCGAACAACAAAAAGAAACTAGCAGCCCCAGAAAAGTCAGCAACAACATCAGCAACAGAGGCGCTACGATAAGGGATTGTGCTTTGCATTAGCTCAATAGCAATGCCATAAAATGCTAATAACACGAGGTGAACGAATACAGGTAGCTTGAATGCTCTGACCATGACGGCTGCCAGAACAAAGAAAATAGTAAAATGTACCAACTTATCTAGGTGAGGCAGTGACGATACCCCAACGCCCCTAAAATCGCGGGCAAACAAAAAGGTAAATACCAGAATACTGATTAAAAATAGGGTTTGATAAACACGCCGAGTCACGAAAAATCCTAAATCGTTTAAAAATAGACCCGTAGTATATCAAACAAATTTCGTATCGCAGCTGAACAAAGCATAGAAAAGTGTAAAGATTTATAAAATTTATATAGTATAATTATCGACAATATAAATTTGAATTAAAAATATCTTGCTAGGAGAGACTTATGCCTTCATTTGACATTGTTTCGGAAGTCGAAATGAACGAAGCAAAAAATGCTGTTGATAACGCTAACCGTGAACTTGAAACTCGCTTTGATTTTAGAGGCGTTGATGCGTCAATAGAGCTTAATGATAAAACCATTAAACTAAAAGCAGAAGCTGATTCACAGGTTATGCAGTTGTTTGATATTTTAGCGAGCAAAATATCAAAGCGCGGTATGGACGTATCAAGTTTAGAGCTGCAAGATATTTCACGTGCGGGAAAAAATGTTTTCCGTAATGTTGCGCTAAAGCAAGGTATCGAAAAAGATATGGCTAAAAAAGTAGTTAAAGCCATTAAAGACTCTAAAGTGAAAGTACAAGCTGCGATCCAAGGCGAAGAAGTACGTGTAACGGGCAAAAAACGTGATGACCTACAAGAAGCCATGCAAGTAGTACGCAGTGCTGATTTAGGGCAACCATTTCAGTTTAAAAACTTTAGAGATTAGAAAGCTAGGAGCTAGGTTTCTAGGTGCTAGAAAAAGCCAAATTGCAGCAATGTAGTTTGGCTTTTTTAGTTTAGAACTTATGGTTATTCCTAGAACCTAGAGTATTTAGATGTATAGCCGTCCATTGACTTTTGTGCTTAAAATAATCACAATAGCGACCTATTTTCAAGGTGCTTGTGGTTACTTTTCAAGGTTGTTGATTAAGTACGGCAAGATAATCGGGAAGTTGGTGGCGTTTATAGGATATAAACGAAGTCCAACACTGCCCCCGCAACGGTGATACATACTTTTAGCTAAATTTATTAGCGAGTTATGTTAAGTCCGGAGACCGGCCTTGAAGTCAATTTACTATCACTTGTGCGGTGGGCGCGGGTCAGGGGATATCATGTTAAACAAATCTACTCTAGGCGTAGCAATTGCCGCTGCGTTGTCTTTTTCTGTGTCTGCAGAGCAATCAATAGAACGCCTGACGGTAACAGCTAATAAATTTGAGCAATCAATTACTGATGTACTTGCCAGTGTAACTGTTATTGAGCGCAGTGATATTGAAACAAGTAATGTCCGTGATTTACCGAGTTTACTAGCAACCCAAGTTGGTTTTCAAATAAATTCCAATGGTGGCTTTGGACAAAGTTCTGGCGTGTCACTTCGCGGTTCAAGCTCGCGACATACACTTATTTTGATTGATGGCGTACGTACGGGCTCTGCAACCCTTGGTTATAAATCAATTAGTAATATTCCTCTTAATTCAATAGAGCGCATTGAAATTGTTAAAGGCTCTCGTGCTGCAGTTTATGGGTCTGACGCGCTCGCTGGTGTGATCAATATTATTACTCGTACAAAGGAATCCGTCAGCCTAGATGCAACATTTGGTACTGATGCTTATCAAAATTATCAAGTTGCAGGTACAACGGTAGTTGATGCTGTTAAAGCGTCGTTTAATGCTGGGTTTGAAAAAACGGATGGCTTTGACGTATTGCAAGGCGTAGCGCCGGATGAAGATGGTTATGAGAACAAAAATTTAGGATTTAATATTCGCTATGCAGATGAGCTGTTAGGTGAGCTTAAAGCGCTGGGTCAATACAGTGAAGGTAATGCACAATACGACAATGCTTTCTCGCCTATTGATAGTATCGTAGAAAATAATGAATTTGAAAATTATCAGCTAGGGCTGGGTTGGGATAAATCCTTTACCGATCATAAGCACTCAATTAATGTTGCTATTGCAACCGATGATTCTGACAACAAAGGCTATGATTACACAGGTGCGATTGTTACTAATAGTTATAAAACAAAACGTAAACAATTTGATTACCACGGCAGTTATAATGCAAGCCAATTTTTAACCGTTAATGGCGGGCTTAATTGGTATAAAGATGAAATATATACCAATGGTAAGGCTTATCTAGCGGATAGCAAAGTAGCTAAAGCTGCATTTCTTGGGGGCTATTTTGATGACAATAAAGTCATTGCAAATTTAGCATTGCGTTTAGATGATGATGAGCAGTTTGGTAATGAAACAACTTACGCCGCAGCTGTTGGTTATCACTTAAATAAGCGTGCAACACTTAGATTGAGTCAAAGCACGGGCTTTAAAGCGCCAACATTTAATGATCTTTATTTTCCTGACCCTTTATCTCCAGGTAATCCAAATTTAGCACCAGAGACATCAACTAACCAAGAGTTAGGTTTGAGTTTAGACTTTTCTCAGGCAAAGCTTGATATATCAATATTCAGAAATAATATTGAAAACCTAATTGCATGGGCACCTAATGCAGCTGGTAAATGGCAGCCAGAAAATATAAATGAAGCACGCCATGAGGGTGTTGAGTTTAGCTTTGCCAATAAAGTACTTGGTTTTGATAATCAGTTTAATTTTACTTATTTAAATGCTGAAAATACCGAAACGGGTGTAGCACAAACTTATGTTTCACCACGTACTGTGAACTGGTTTGTTGCGAAGCAGTGGGGCGATTTTGATGCCGGTTTTGATATGCAGTACCGTAGTGATCGTCAAGGTAAAGTAACAGAGCTTAGTTCTTATACGTTATGGAACTTAACTGCAAATTATCAATTTAACAGTGCGCTTTCATTTTCTGCTCGTGTTGAAAACTTATTTGATAAGCAATACAACGCGGTTGACTCAAGTATGGATTATGCAACTGGCGAAGTGTTTTACTACAATACAGTTGACCGTCGCTTCTTTGTTGGCGCCAGCTACCAGTTCTGATCTCGTTCTAGCTTAAATAAAAAAGCCCGACACCTTTGTTTGTCGGGCTTTTTTATATTTAGATGAAAATGCTTATTTAGCACTTTGCTTAGTTTACTAAAAACTGTTTATAGTCTTTTTCAAACTTTTTCAGCTTTGGTGCTATCAATAAACTGCAATAGCGTTGCTCAGGGTTTTCGTTGTAGTAGTCTTGGTGATACTGCTCTGCAGGGTAGTAAGTGGTTGCAGGGCTAACTTCAGTGACGATATCTTCGCGTATTTGGCTTTGTAATTTTGCAATATATTGATTAGTTTGCGCTTGCTGCTCGCTATCATGATAATAAATCACACTTCGATATTGGGTACCTATATCATTACCTTGGCGGTTTAGCTGAGTGGCATCATGCAGGGTAAAAAACATCGCCAGTAAGGTTTCATAGCTTATCAGGTTACTGTCAAACTTAATCTGTACAACCTCTGCGTGGCCGGTGAGGCCAGTGCAAATTTGTTTATACGTAGGCTCAGTTGTTTCGCCGCCAGTATAGCCAGAGCTTACTTGTAAAACGCCTTTCACGCGCCTAAACGCGGCATCAATACACCAAAAGCAGCCACCACCAAATGTTGCTGTTTCATTTGTTATACTCATTAGTTGTTCCTTAAAGCTATTAAATTACACGGATGATCTAGCGTATCAGAAGAACGAGCAAGGTGGTTTATTATTTCATTTAATTACAGCAGGGAAGTGTGTGGAAGTGAAAAGTAGCGTTGCTATGGGTTTGCAACGCTACGATGAGATTAAAGCTCTTTTAGCGGCCTTTCAGCTTCTTGTTGGTTGAGCTTTTGTTGTAAAAACTCAGGAGACTGAGTATTGCGAGCCAGCGCATAGTACGCCGCAGGAACAACAAATAGCGTAAGTATGGTTGCTACAATAACGCCAGTAAACACCACTACACCAATTACCATACGGCTCTCTGCACCAGGGCCTGAGGCTAGCACTAGTGGCACCGCACTCATTACCGTAGTCAAAGAGGTCATAATAATTGGTCGCAATCTTTGGGTTGCTGCTTGTAAAATAGCTTCACTAAACTCTACGCCTTTATCGCGCAATTGATTGGTAAATTCGACAATCAATATACCGTTCTTAGCACTAAGACCAATCAGCATTACAATGCCTATTTGGCTGTAAATGTTTATGGTTAGTCCTGCAACCCATAAACCAAACATTGCGCCCATCAAACCCAGTGGCACAGTGAGCATGATCACAAAGGGGTGCATAAAGCTTTCAAACTGAGCGGCTAAAACTAAGAAGGTAACAGTAAGCGCTAGAATGAAAACATACGTCATCGCTGAGGCACCTTCATAATATAATTGCGATTCACCTTTATAATCAATGGCGCCATCAATTTCGTTTTCTTCCATTGCCACTTTATTTAAAAAGTTAAGCGCTTCTTCAAGGGTGTAACCATCGGCGAGGTTAGCGCTCAAAGTAATAGCACGCATTCGGTTGTAACGATTTAGCCTTGATGCAGTGGCTTCTTCTTTTAAGCTAATTAAGCTATCTAGAGGAACCAGTTCACCACTGCGTGATTTTAAGTAAATATTTGATATATCAGTAGGATCAGCAAAGTCAGCTTTGGTGCCTTTTAAGATCACATCGTATTCTTCACCACGGTCAATAAAGGTGGTAACACGGCGTTGCCCTAACATGGTTTCAAGGGTGCGGCCAACATCCGAAACTGAAATCCCTAAATCCGCCGCTTTGTTTTTATCGATACTGATCAAAAACTGCGGGAAGGTTTCTTTGTAGTCATGGTCAATACGCACCAGTCCTGGGTTTTTCTCTGCACGTTCAATGATCCGGTCTCGCCAATCAGCTAATTGTGCATAATCATTACCTTGCAGGACAAACTCAATGGGCCGTGATGAGCCACCGCCACCAATACCACGGCGCATAATAGCAAAAGCGCGCACATCGGTGACTTCAGTCATTTTTGCACTGATCTCATCCATTACTTCCCAAGTTGAACGTTTACGTTCATCCCAGTCAGCCATACCAACAATTGCTACACCACCGCTGCCACCCCAGCCAGGTACGCGCACCAGCACTCGGCTTAGTTCGCCCGCTTCGGAATAAGGCATTAAACGTTCTTCAATTTTTGCCATGTTGGCGGCGTTATTTTCATAACTTGCCCCTTCAGGGCCACTCATCATGATAAAGAAAGTACCACGGTCTTCTTTTGGCGTAAGTTCTGAAGGAATTTGTTGGAACAGTAAATAACTAACAAAACCAGCCAGCAGTAGGGTGATTGTTAAACCACCTGAACGCGTCATATTTGAGCGTAAAGAGTTTTTATAACTTTGCTCAATCTTACTAAAGATACGGTCCATCCATTGGCTGAATTTACTCTCTTTTGAGGATGGTTTGAGTACTAATGAACACAACGCTGGCGAGAGTGTTAATGCGGTAATGCTTGAGAAGAATACCGCAGCGCTGACGGCCATCGCAAACTCGGTAAATAATGCGCCGATACGGCCATCCATAAATACCAAAGGCACAAACACCGAGATCAGCACTAAGGTGGTGGCAATAATTGCAAAGCCAACCTCACGGGCGCCACGATAGGCGGCTAGTAGGGCCGGTTCGCCCAGTTCGATACGCCGGTGAATGTTTTCTAGCATTACAATCGCGTCATCAACAACCAAGCCAATTGCTAGCACCAGCGCCAGTAGTGTCAATAAGTTAATTGAATAACCCATCGCCAGTAAGAACATAAAGCTACCAACCAACGCAACTGGGACTGTTACCGCTGGGATCAAGGTAGCGCGAATGTTCCCTAAAAATAAGAAGATAATTAATACCACCAAAGCCATTGAAATAGCCAAGGTACTGTAAACCTCGTTAATCGATTCTTTAATAAATATTGACGAGTCATAGCTGTCTTGAATAGTGGTGCCTTCTGGCAGATTACGTTTGATTTTTTCAAGTTCAGCACGGGCATTATCGACCACGGTAAGTGTATTGGCCTTAGCTTGTTTAACAATACCAAGGCCAACCATGTTGCGGCCATTACCACGGAATAAGCTTTCATCGTCAGCGGCTTCTAAGTTTACATCAGCAACTTCACCAAGACGAACTAAGTAACCATCGTCACCACGTTTAATTACCAAGTTTTTAAAGTCTCGCTGCTCTTTATAACTACGCGCTGTTCGTACGGTAAAATCACGGTCGATAGATTCAATTTCACCAGCTGGTAGCTCAACATTTTCAGTTCGTAGGGTGTTTTCTATGTCACTACTGGTTATGCCACGAGCAGCCATTGCTTGGCGATTGAGCCAAATTTTCATGGCATATTTACGTTCACCACCAACACGCACATTGGAAACACCATCTACCACAGCTAAACGGTCGACAATAAAGCGCTGTGCATAATCAGACAGTTGCAATGAATCCATCGTGTCGCTATTGAGTAAAAACCAAGCAATAGGGCTTTCATCACTGTTAGATTTAGATACTTCTGGCGGGCGTACTTGCTCAGGGAGGCTATCTAGTGCGCGCGCTACACGTTCGCGGACATCGTTTGATGCGGCATCAATATCACGGCTGATATTAAATTCAATGGTAATATTTGAGCGACCATTTCTACTTGATGAATTAATGCTTTTAATACCTTCGATACCGGAAATACGGTTTTCCAGTACTTGGGTTATTTTTGTTTCTATGATCTCGGCTGAGGCACCCGTATATTCAGTGCTTACACTGACTATTGGTGATTCAATATCAGGATATTCGCGCAGCGGTAACATCGAAAAAGCCACTAAACCAAAGGTTAGTAACAGTAGGTTAATTACAATTGCAAAAACGGGGCGTTTGACACTGGTATCAGTAATTTTCACAGTTTACCCCTTCACAGTAACTTTGCTGCCTGAGCGAATTTTAATAATTCCTTCAGTAACAATTTGCTGCCCATTACTAATACCTTCATCAATGGCAACCCAGCCATTGTGACGACCTGCAACGTGAACCTCTACTTTGGTTGCTATTCCGTCTTCAATTTGAAAAACATAATGTTTATCTTGTTGTGGGATCACCGCTTTTTCTGGCACCATCATCGCTTGATTTGAGCTCAGTTGTAATGCTGTATTGAGCAACATGCCCGGGCGTAATAAACCACTTTTATTCGCGAAGCTGGCTGTGACTTCAACACTGCGGGTTATTGAATCAATTCGTGCACTAACGTGTGTTACTTTACCGGTAAAGGTTTTTTCAGGGTAAGCATCATTTTGGGTCATTACTTTCATGCCAACGTTTAATTGCGCAAGGTATTTTTCTGGGACTTTGAAATCGACTTTAATTATGCTTATGTCATCTAAACTTGTAATAATTGTGCTGTTATTTACATAAGCACCTACGGAGATTTGACGCTTACCTAAAATGCCTGAAAAAGGCGCGAAAATAGTCATTTCAGCCAATTTAGTTTTAGCATTTTCAAACTGCGCTTCGGTTGCATCAACGCGAGAAAGTTGCTCTTCGAGCAATGACTTTGCGGTTGCTTGAGAGCGAGAAAGCTCAGTTAAGCGTTCAAGTTGACGTTTTTCTTCACGTAAGTTAATTGCCAGTTCTTTAACGGTGAGTTCTTCTTGCTGCGATTGCAATTGTACGAGCTTTTGACCTTTACTGACTAAATCACCGTCTTTAAAATAAATGTCAGTTACGTAATCATTTTGTGCGCTTTTTATATAAATTGCTTGATTAGCGCGGGCACTGCCGATAGCCTCAATGAGGACTGCATTTTCTTCACTTGCTACAGTGTGAGCGGTTACTTGGGTAGCACTTGCTGTGAAGTCGGATTGCTCACCTTGGCTACTTGGTAAATAAAGATAAACACATAGCCCCAGAAGTAGAGTAATAATAAATGGAAATAGCGCTTTGCCAGATTGCTTTGCATACATTGTTAAAAATACCGGAAATTTAATTGCCTCTAGTGTACAAAATTACAGCGTGAATTGGCGGCCGCGTATCTCATAAATCTGTCGGTTAGGCGTAAAAGTTAAGTTATTTTTTTGTTTGTTCCTGTTTTGTGTTTGTATATGAGAGAGTTATGAAGTTAACGAGCAAATGTCCGCGTTGTATGAAAATACGAAAATTGATTATTTGGACTATAATTATGTACGTTTTTTATATTATTTTTTATCGTTATGGTTAAACGCAAAAATACTGTTTTAAAATTGCGTGCGCAAGGTGCGCGCAATGGTATCGAAATTCTCACTGTCGGTGCGGTGGGGCTGATATTTATAATGCTGTTTAATTTACTGCGGCCCGACGAAATTAGCATTTTCGAAACTTTTTTAGTGAGTTTATGTTTGGCTGCTATTTTTGTTGGTTTTTTAAAAACTCAAGAGCCATATTACAGTTTAGTTATTACAGAACAAGAACTTACTTATCAACATAAATATGGCTATTGGAGTCTGAAGCAAGAAAATCTAAATCGCAGTGGTATTCCTAAAGTAGAACAAGAACTTGAACCGCTTGAGTTAAATGCTGTAGGTATTAAACTTAATGACACTGATGAATTTTTATTACAATTAGCACCAAGAATTGCTGGTAAATTATTGATCGAACAACGGCATTTATTTATGCAAGTAATTCAAAAACATTGCAAAAATGGCAATTGCCCATCAGAATGGTTAGTTGAAGATAATCATTACACTTCTGTGAATGGTCGCAGTTTTAATGGCTTGATAGCCATGTTTGCTAATAGGATGCGACATCTACGGCAATTAACAGGATATGATTTACTGTTACCCGCAAGTGTATTAGATAGAAGTATTTGGGATTTTAGCCATAGCTTAAATGCATGGCGGAATAACCCAGTCGTATTTATAGAATCTCAATTAGAGAGACAGACGCCTGAAAATAGGCGTTAGTTAGTAGGATGAAGCGATGAGTCAAGATAGATCTTTTATTAAAAGTGGCAGAAATACCATAATCCATAAAGATAAAAAACTCGATTTAGTGATCGTGAATTCTGAAATACACCCAAAAATCAAGGTAACTCAACATGGTTTAGAGCCATTTAAGGAAGAGTTGCCAAAAAATCGTCGTGAAGCTAAAGAGCGCTATTTAGAAATGGTTTACATAGGTAGTGCTGACGTATTTGGAGAAGAGAAGCGCTTACTGTTCATTCAGGCGTTAGATGGTCGTGAGTATAAGGTCGATTATAGTAAAATAGGCACAAAGTTATTTGTCCGTATTCACCAAGATAGCTATTTATAACATCCTCTTTTTGTATCTGGCATTGTTGTTGCTTAATTTATTGATTGGCGTGGCTATTAATATAAAAGCTACGTAATTTCAGTTTTAAATGAGGAATCAGTGCATGAAATCCCCTTTAATGGTTTTACCGTTGTTTGCTGTATTGACAGCATGCGGTGGTGGCGGAGGCGGCAACGATAATCCCGTAGTCGCAGCATCCGTATTTGCTGGCGATGATCAGCGCATTATTGAAAAAAGTGAATTTACTATTGAGGCCAAAGGGTCGCCTGCTGATGGTACCTTTACCTGGCAGCGAGTAAGTGGACCAATTATTGCCGGCTTTCCCCTCACTGGTGCACTACAAACCATTACTGCCCCTGATATTAAAGCAAACAGTGAGCTATTACTGCGTGTTAGTTATCAAACCACCGATGGCCAATTAGTTAGTGATGACTTACTGATCGAAATTGAGTCAAATAATCAGCTTCCTCAAGTCATTGTCACTCAAACTGCACCCGAAACATTGCCTTCAGATTATAAAGATATAATTACCTTAAGTGGCGCCAGTTCAGTTGATCCGGATGAAAATGGCCAAATTAATAGCTATAACTGGCAACAAATTACAGGGCCAACGCTCGCTGTAGATAGTAATAGCAATGCAACAATTAGTTTCACTCATCCGTTACTTGATACCAACACGCAGATCACTTGGCTGTTAACGGTTGTTGATGATGAGGGGGGCGAGTCGAGCTCGCAGTATTCTCATACCTTAAACAAAACCAGTGAAGTCATTATTGCTAATGCTGGTATTGATCAAAGTGTTATTGAGCTGGAAAAAGTGACCTTAGATGCTACAGATTCCGAAACAGTAACAGACACCTTTAAATGCTACTGGCAGCAAACAGCTGGCACAGCGGTGCTTGATAACCAGCAGCAATGTATTACTTCTTTCACAGCACCGGCAACCGAAGCGGTCAACACCCATACTTTTGAAGTAACCGTGACTGATAGTAAAGGTCGCACTGATAAAGATAGTGTTGATATTGTGGTTAATTCTAAACCGCTTGGTCTTATCAATGATACTGGGATGAGCAAATGCTACAACAACACCCAAGAAATAGCCTGTACAAGTCCTGATTTTCCGCGTCAAGATGCTTCTGTTGGCCGCGATAGTGGGGTTGGCTCGCATATCGAGAAAGTGGGTAAAGGTGAGCAGGCTTTTGATTTTACAAAACTTAACCAGTTTGCCGATGAATTATTAGATAGCGCCGCTAATTTTAGTTGTATTCGCGATAACGTTACGGGTTTGATTTGGGAAGTAAAAAGCCCTAATACAGGCACTTTACCAAATACGGCGTTGCGTGAAGGACAAAATCATTATACTTGGTATTTAACTAGTGAAGATGGTGTGCAAACGGGGAGTAGCCTTGGCACGCCAAACAGCACTTGCCCAAGTAATAATAATTGTAACTTACAAGTGTATGTTAATGAAGTAAATGCTCTTGATTACTGTGGCGGTACTAACTGGCGAGTACCTAGCTACACAGAGCTATTAACGCTACTTAATTATGGCAAGCATGGACAATCAATATTGCTCGATGAGAATTACTTTCCTAATACGCCTAATAGTAACTTATTAGCGGATGGACTAATTTATTGGACCTCACAAACTGCGGTAGATGGGACTAGCTTATCACAAGCGTATATTTTTGATATGAGCGACGGCAATGATTTGGCATATCCTAAAAGTGATACCGCGTTTGTGCGCTTAGTCAGAACCGCAGGAGCAACACAATGAAATCATTATTAATTGGCTTATTGTTAGCAAGCCCTGCAGCAATGGCTGTGCAGACCTGTTATGAAGGTGTAACACAAACAACGGCTACAGCGCGTTTTACAATGCACACCGATGGTACGGTGAGTGATAATATCACCGGACTTATGTGGCAAACCTGTAGTTATGGACAAAGCTATGACCTAACAACCAATAGCTGTTTAAACAGCATTGTGAAAGTTAATTGGCAAGAAGCATTAAGAGCTGCGGTAAACGACCGCACAGGTGCTTATAAAGATTGGCAAGTACCTAATAATAAAGAGCTTGCCAGTATTTTAGAACATAGCTGTGTAACCCCTAGTATTAATGAGACCGTGTTTTTGGGCAATTTAAGTGAGAACTATTGGACTAGTACATCAGGTATTGGCGATAAAACTTCAGCTTGGGTATACACCTTTGACAGAGGTCTTAACAGTTTGCACGATAAAGAGTCGTTCGTTTATTTACGCTTAGTGCGCTATGAAAAGTAACATCGCCGTTTAAAAATACTGCTGAAATACCTCTAACCGCGCTTGTTCTAGCGCGGTTTTTATTGCTGCGCCCTTAATGCCTTGCGTAATAAATTGCTGCGGGTTAATTGCTTTAGCTGCTTTGGTTGCTGTTAATAATAATTTTTGATTAGCCAGTGATGCTGCTTGGTTAATCTCAACGGCTTTTAGAACTGCCTCGAACCGTTCAGGGCGGCGCCATAAATCGAGTTGATTGCAGCAACTGAGTAGTTGCTCTGCGGTGATTGTTTGGCTAGTTAAGGTTGCTTGGTGGGTATTAAGTTGTAATGCTAAGTCGCGTACGTCATTTGGTAAACGAATAGTTTGACTGAGAATTTTAATCTCTTCTTGCGTCAATGATGCAGTGGCTTGTACAAACAATAATGCCTGATCGGTTATATTTTGGCTTTGTGCGTAAGCGTAACGGTTTTTTAGTTGTTGATATAACTCATCGCTCCAGTTACCTGCTAAGGCAGGGCTGATTGCACTAAGCGCGCCTAACTGCGCTAAAATATTCAAGAACTCAGCAAATGCGCCATCCGTTAATGATTTTTCACATTCTAGCCAAATGCGTTCTGCGGTGAGTGTTTGTAACTCTCCTTGGTTGATCATCTGTGTTAGCAATTGCTGGGTTTCTTCGGCAATCGTAAAACCAAGATAATGATAACGAGCTGCAAAACGGGCAACGCGTAATATGCGTAGTGGATCCTCGCTAAATGCGTCAGATACATGGCGCAAAATGCGGTTGTCTAAATCTTGCTTGCCGCCATAAGGGTCAATTAAGTTGCCATCTTGTGCTTTTGCAATAGCGTTAACGGTTAAATCGCGGCGGCGTAAGTCGTCTTCTAAGGTAACATCTGCTGAAAACTCGCAGACAAAGCCCGTGTAACCTTGGCCTTGTTTTCGCTCGGTACGAGCTAGTGCGTATTCTTCTTTAGTTTTTGGGTGTAAAAAAACGGGAAAGTCTTTACCAACTTGTTGATAGCCTTGTTTGATCAGTTGCTCAGGAGTTGCACCGACCACCACATAATCGCGTTCTTTGATGATTCGCCCTAATAGCTCATCACGAACTGCTCCACCGACCAAATAAACTTGCATAATTTCCCCTGAATATTAACTGTGCAAACTATTTTACGTTATTTAACTAATAAAACGCTAACAAGGTTTTCACTTACGCTGTTTTTTTGCCATTATAGGCCGTGATTTAATCAGTAAGGAAATTTAGGGTGTATTTAAGCTATTTTGGCTTGTCAGAGAAACCGTTTTCAATCGCGCCAAATCCACAGTACTTATTTTTAAGCGAACGCCATAAAGAAGCGTTGGCGCATTTAACTTATGGCTTAGGTGAAGCCGGTGGGTTTGTATTGTTAACCGGTGAGGTGGGAACAGGGAAAACGACCTTAACCCGCAGTTTGCAAGAGCAGTTACCTGAAAACACACAAGTGGCGTTGATCCATAATCCAGCACTGTCACAATTGGAACTGTTAGCGAGTATTTGCGATGAATTTCATATTGTTTATGACGAGCAAAATGCGACGTTAAAAACCTTAACAGATGCAATTAAAAAGCATCTTGAAGCGAATCATCAAGCAGGTGGCCACACTATTTTGATTATTGATGAAGCTCAGCTTTTAGCCCCTGACGTGC
Source organism: Pseudoalteromonas sp. SG41-5 (assembly GCF_014164495.1). Classification (NCBI taxonomy): domain Bacteria; kingdom Pseudomonadati; phylum Pseudomonadota; class Gammaproteobacteria; order Alteromonadales; family Pseudoalteromonadaceae; genus Pseudoalteromonas; species Pseudoalteromonas sp. SG41-5. The sequence goes on from NZ_JACJFH010000008.1 coordinate 69,650, forward strand.
TAGAACAGCTTCGTTTATTAACTAACATAGAAACAAACCATAAAAAATTACTACAAATAGTATTGGTTGGTCAGCCAGAATTACAGGCTTTATTAAAGCGTAATGAGTTGCGTCAGTTAGCACAGCGGATCACTGCTCGTTATCATTTACTACCGTTAACTGAAGGACAAACTTTTGCTTACGTTAAGCATCGTTTGTATGTTGCAGGTTGTGATCGGGGACTATTCTCAAATGATGCGTTAAAAACGATTCACTTAGTTACTGCAGGTATTCCGCGTTTAGTAAACTTATTATGTGAACGCTGTTTAATGGGCGCTTTTTCTAAGCAGCTAACGATGATTGATAGTGATATAGTAATGCGCTCAGCACAAGAAGCGTTACCGCCGAGTGCATTAAGTTCCGTTAGTATAGAGCAGCAGTCGTCGTTTAATTGGCTCTATCCGTTGGCATTTTTAACTGTGCTCAGTCTGGGTATTGGTTTGTCGTTTATTCTTTAATTAATGGTCATATATGTCGTATTTATTAGATGCCTTAAAACAATCAGAACAACATGATGAAGCGTCAGCACATGACAGAAACGCTGAGCAATTAAAACAGCAGCAAGAACTGCAGCGCTATCGTTTTATTGCGATTTCGCTTGGCTTGTTGGTTGCTTTTTTACTGACCTTAATGGCAGGGTTTTCAATTGGTAAATGGTTACAAAAAAATCATTTTAATACCCCTGAACAAGTGGTAACGACTGTTCAGGATCAATCAGTGGAGCCTGCTGATGACAAAACACCTGTACCTGCCACAGTGAAGCCTGAGCAATCGATACCGGTGCAAACAAATCCAGTACAAACTAGCCCAGCCCAAGTTGCCAGCACGCAGCCGATGTCTCAGCCGCAATTTGTTCAACCTCAGCAATACCAACAAGCAGCAGGGCAATATCAGTGGGTGCAAGTGCCAGTAAATACTGCACCAGCTTATCCGCAAGGTCAGCCAATGCTGGTGCAAACACCTAATGGTTATCAGCAAGTATATGCAGCGCCTCAGCAGCAATATAATCCTAATGCAGTGCAAATGCAGCCAATGATTAGCAATATCGATATGAGTAAATACAAAGTATTGGGGAAGCCTATTGGCGAACCGACTAGTGAGAAATCAAAGCCGGAGGCAACTGTCAGCGATGAAGAACTTGAAACTGTGCCAACGGCGCTTAAAAACGCCTTTGCTCGCGCTATCGAAGATACTCAAAGCACCCAATCTCATCAAGTAACGCAAGGCACTAAAAATTCATCTTATGCTGAGCCGATTGAGTTACTACCTGATGCTTTGTTGGCATTGATGCCAGAAATTAAATACCAAGCGCATATTTACTCATCATCACCTGATAAACGTTGGGTAAAGCTCAATAATCGGGAGTTATATGAGGGAGATAGCATTGGGGACTTAAGAGTATTAGAGATCACTCCAGAGCAAACGGTGCTGAGTTTTGATGATTATGAATTTAGCTTAAAAGCGCTGCAAGATTGGCCCGAGTGACGATTATATAGCTACTTCGCGCAGGCCTATTTTGTTTTCGGTGATCATTACGGCAAAATTGAATTTTTGAAAAATCTAATTAAATCAATGTTGAAATCCGCTGGTTTAATGGCGGATTCTAACGAATCTTGATTTCGGTTATGCGCCAGATCTATATCTTGAACTTGCGTATAGTGAGCGTGTTTTGCATTGTAAAAAGTTTTCACTTGAGGTTTAAGAGGGCTGCTAGGGTTGCTTTTGGTCACTAGGCCGACTTTTTGACTCGACAGTTTAACTAACGTGCCAACTGGATGAACGCCAATACACTGAATAAATTTAGTCAGTAACTCGCCATCAAAGCTATCTGGACAACCATCTTTGAGTATTTTAAAGGCCTTGATTGGCTCCATGCCGGCCTTATAAACACGCTCAGCGGTAAGTGCATCATAGACATCAACAATCGATGCCATACGCACGTACTGGCTTATTTCATCAGCTCGCTTGCCAAACGGGTAACCCGTGCCATCTAGTCGCTCATGATGAAAGCCTGCAATATCGACGGCAATGCCTTTAAGGCCCGCTTTTTCTAAAATTTCTTTACTAAAACGCGCATGATCCTGAATCACTTTATATTCTTGATCGGTTAACTTACCCGGCTTATTAAGAATGTCATCCGGTATCTGAATTTTACCAATATCATGTAACAGCGCACCGGTGGCAAGTTCTTCAATAAGCGCTCGTTCAAAACCTAAGTGTTTGGCAAAAATACTGATTAAGATCGAGACGTTGATCGAGTGTTCTAGTAGGTAGGCGTCTTTTTCACGCATACGGGTGATGCATGCTAGCGCATCTTGATTACGAAATACCGAATCAATAAAGCCGCTAGCTAATTCCTTAAAGGGGGTAATATCTATAGTGTTACCGGCTTTTATATCGGTAAATGCTTTGCTTTGCAGTTGTTTTGCTTCGCTGTAGAGCTTAAATGCTTTGTCCATCTCTTGCTCAACACTATGTGTTGTAGACCAAGGATCACGTTGTTTAGGCGGTTCAACCTTTATATCGTTTGTTGTGGCAGTAGGAGTGAGTTCAACGATGGTTTTATCAGGATCAATTTCAACTTCTAAGATACCGGCTTTTATAAGCTGCTGCACGCCAGCTTGCGTTTTTACCCAACCTTGGTTTTTGATTTTAATTTTACCCGTTTGTTTAGTTACGCTATGCACAAACATACCTGGTATAAGCTGATCGATTGGGATAATTTTCAATGTGTTTACTTCATAATAAATAACATACTACAAAGTTAGCAAAATTCTTACTGGATAAGTAGTAAAAAGGGCGCTAATTAGCGCCCTTTGTTAATATCTACTTAAACTCTACTCGTCATCTTCAACTAAAGTCATTAGTGATGTATTACCGCCTGAAGCGGTTGTATCAATACTAATGGTCTTTTCTGTTAATAAGCGCTTGATTAGCGTGTCGTAGTACTCAGCACTGATCACTGGCAAGATTGCTCCTTTACGTTGCGCTAGCTGTTGACTGAAGTAGCCTAAGCGTGATGAGCGCGATGCAACAACAGCACCTGCTAAATGAGGGTGCGCCAAAATAGCTTGTAACTGATTCGGTTTAGCTACTTGGAATACCCCTTCAGCAATACCTGTTGAGATAAACTTATCTTTAAAGGCCACCGCTTCGTCATAGAATAACTCCGACGCTACGGTGATCACGGTATTACCTGCAGCAAGTGCGGTGATGATCGAAATAGCCCAGAAGTTAAACGAGGTACTCTTATCGGCATAACATACAACACAGCCACGCGCTTCAAGGTGAAGGGTGTTTGATTCACCTGTTGGCCCCGGCAAAGTAGTAAACTTACGCATGTGCTTTTCAAGGCGATTAAGTTGGGCACGAGCATCGGCAAGTGTTAATGCTAAATCGTCGGCTAGTTCATCGATAATATCGACTGTGGCAACTTTAGCTAATAGCTGACGTACCGCTGAAACACGATCGTTCAGTGGGGTTGCGCGCCAAATTTTTTCATCGCGCATTGAGTTTGCCATTAACTTCTCGACTTGCTCAGCAGCACCTGAATAGTGGTGAGTGTCAAGCTCGTCTGGCGTCAAGTTAGTCATTTGCACGTTTTCAGGCGATGCTTTTTCTTTAACTAAACGAGTTAAGTAGTTAGGGCCACCTGCTTTAGGCCCGGTGCCAGATAAACCACGACCACCAAACGGTTGTACGCCAACAATCGCGCCAATCATATTACGGTTAACGTAGACGTTCCCGGCACGCGACATTTTTGCTAAGTATTCACAACGCTCTTCGATGCGTGAATGGATACCCATGGTTAAACCAAACCCAGTGTTATTTATTTGGTCAATCACGTTATCAAGTTCTGTGCCTTTAAAGCGAATGATATGTACACATGGGCCAAATACTTCACGTTTCAGTACAGATAGATCTTTGATTTCATATAAACGTGGCGCAAAGAAATACGCTCCGTTTTCGCTATTATCTGGAATATCACACTCATAATGCAGTGTTGCGTTGCCTTTTAAGTACTCAACATGTTCGTTTAAGTTCTTCAAGGCTTTTTCATCAATTACAGGGCCGATATCGGTTGATAGTAATGATGGATCGCCAATGTGTAGCTCTTTTAACGCGCCTTTGATCATTTCAATTACGCTATCTGCGATATCTTCTTGAATGAACAATACACGCAGTGCAGAACAACGTTGACCAGCACTTTGGAAACCAGAGCTAATCACATCGTCAACGACTTGCTCAGGCAATGCTGTTGAATCTACGATCATACAGTTCTGACCGCCGGTTTCGGCAATCAACGGTACTTGAATATCATTACGTGCAGCAAGTGTTTGTGAAATGATGGTACCGGTCTCAGTTGAGCCTGTGAACATAACCGCTTGAATGCGCTCATCAGGAACAATAGTTTTACCTACTTCACTACCGCGCGCAATAACAGGCTGTACCACATGCTCTGGTAAACCAACAGACAACATAAGCTCAATAGTGCGCAGCGCAATATAGCTAGTTTGTTCAGCTGGTTTAGCAATAACAGTGTTACCAGTTACGATTGCTGCAGCAACTTGACCTAAGAAGATTGCTAGTGGGAAGTTCCATGGGCTGATACATAAAATCACACCACGGGCTTCAAAACGCTCATCTTCACTTAGCTCTTCGGCGCGAGCTGCGTAGTAACGACAAAAATCAACCGCTTCACGTACTTCGTCAATACCATCTTGTGCTACTTTGCCGGCTTCTTTGATACAGATAGCCACAAGCTCGTCGTGATGACGTTCTAGAATATCAGCAATACGGCGTAATAGGTTTGCGCGCTCTTTAACTGGCGTTTGTGACCACGATTCAAACGCAGTTTCTGCATTGTTTAGTAGAGTGAGCATATCATCGCTATTTTGTAGCTTGATATGACCGATGATCTCTTGATGATTGGCAGGGTTTTTAACTGCAATTGAACCCTCAGGAATATCGCTTTCACTAATACGGTGCTCTGCAAACCAGTTATCAAGATTTTCCTTGAATGGCGTGATCACATTGATATCGGTTAAATCCATACCTTTTGAGTTAGCACGTTCAGCGCCGTATAAATCAATTGGCATCTTAATTTGCGTGTTGTACTTGTTACGCAAACCTTGCAGTGTTTCTACCGGATCCGGTAATAACGATTCAACAGGTTTCGTGGTATCTACAATGGCGTTAACAAACGATGAGTTAGCACCGTTTTCAAGTAAACGACGCACTAAATAAGCCAATAAATCTTCGTGCTGACCTACAGGGGCATAAACACGACACTGAATTTTTTCTTCAGTTACGATTTGGTCGAATAATGATTCACCCATACCGTGCAGGCGTTGGAATTCAAAACCTTGGTTATCACCTTTAGCAACTTCTAAAATTGTTGCCGCAGTGTAGGCATTGTGGGTTGCAAACTGTGGATAAAGTACATCACGTGCTTCTAGCATTTTGATAGCACATGCTTTGTAAGATACGTCGGTGGTTGCCTTACGAGTAAATACTGGGAAGTGCTCTAAACCATCTTGTTGTGTGGTTTTGATTTCGGTATCCCAGTAGGCACCTTTAACTAAACGCACCATCATTTTACGACCAACACGGCTGGCAAGCTCAGTTAACCATTCAATCACAAAAATTGCGCGTTTTTGATACGCTTGCACAGCTAAACCAAAACCATGCCAACCAGCTAGGTCATCATCACTAAATACTGCTTCGATTACATCAAGTGAAATATCAAGGCGATCCGCTTCTTCAGCATCAACAGTAAAGCCAATATCGTAGCTTTTAGCTGCCATGGCCAGCTCTTTAAGCTTAGGCACAATTTCGTTCATGACACGTTCTTTATGAGTAAACTCATAGCGAGGATGAATCGCAGACAGCTTCACTGAAATACCAGGGCTCTTAATTGGGCCACGGCCATTTGCCGCTTTACCGATAGCATGAATCGCATTCATATAGCTATTGAAATAACGCTGTGCATCTTTCATGGTGCGAGCGCCTTCGCCAAGCATATCGTATGAATATACATAGCCTTTTTGCTCTTTTTCTGCAGCGCGTTCGATGGCTTCGTTAATTGTACGACCCATAACAAACTGCTTACCCATGATCTTCATGGCAAAGTTTACTGACTTACGAATAACCGGCTCGCCTAAACGACCAATGGTTTTTTTCAGTACACCAAACTGCTGTTCTTTGGTTTTATCAGTGTAGTTAACCATTTTACCGGTCACTAATAGACCCCAAGATGACGCATTAACGAATAGTGAGTCGCTGCTGCCTAAGTGAGAGCTCCAGTCGCCTTTGGCTAACTTATCGCGAATTAGCGTGTCTTGAGTGGCTTTATCTGGCACGCGAAGTAATGCTTCAGCTAAGCACATCAATACCACGCCTTCTTCACTAGAGAGAGAGAACTCATTAAGTAGCGCATCAACACCGCTTTGACCATCTTGATCGCGACGAATAGTGTGAACTATCTGGCGAGCACGTTCCCAAGCACGGCTGCGGGCTTTTACGCCAACTTCAGCAAGCGGTAAAATATGATCAATTACAGCATTTTCGTCAATGCGATAAAAGTCACGGATTTTTTGTCTGATTGGACACGTTGTTGTCAAATCGCCGTCAAATAACATAAGCAACCCTCTGGTGTATGGAGTCTTGCAGCTAAAAAATTTCGCTGCCCGATTTTTATGTACGTAATGCGTGCATTCTAATTAAAATCCAGCAGAATATGCTGGTTAAATTTAGCGTTTTACGATAATTTACAGGGCATACCTTAAACTTATCCGCATAAAATTCTGTTATGACAAGTCCGAATAGATTACGCATGCTCGATCGTATCGATTTAGCAATTTTAGACGTTCTGCAAAAAAACGGCAGAATATCTAATGTTAACCTCGCAAAGCAGGTTAACTTAAGTCCCAGCCCGTGTCTTGATCGAGTAAAACGGCTTGAACAAGAAGGTTACATCGAAGGTTACTTTGCCAAGTTGAGCGAAGCCAAACTTAATCAAAGCTTAGTCGCGCATGTGCAAGTGTCGTTAGTGACGTCAAATACTGCGGTATTTAAAGTGTTCCGTGAACATATTTTAAAAATAAAGCAAGTGGTTGAGTGCGACATGGTTGCTGGTGGCTATGATTACCTATTAAAGATTCGGGTTTCGGATATGGATGAATACCGTCAAGTGCTTGGTGATTTAGTCGATATACCGGGTGTTGGTACGCACCACACTTATATGGTGATCGAAAAAATTAAACAAGACACAGGGCTCAGACTCGATACTTAAATTTAAAAGTTATTTATATATCCGATTATCTTAAAATGGGAGTGGTGTTGAAATTAAAATCGATTCAGAAAAGGCATTGTTGCAAAGTAATGCCTGATATTAAGCACCTATGATGCTTATAATCTTTTTATAAAGCTTGTCTCGCATCACTTTGTGGGCCAAAGCTACGGGCCGCCTCTACTCATAATTTAGAGAATGTTAGGGCTGTGGCTCTGCTACTTATTCTCACGCCACTGGGCTTGCCCTGAGCCAAGCTCGTGTAATACGCGACCTGTAAACCCAGCGGATGGTGTATTTGAAACCCAAACCTTTATCTCACCTGATTCACCCATACCGACTATTAAATATGGGTAAATATCAGTTTCTACTTCGCCTGTATGGTAACTAAATC